>JAZQTM010000043.1:0-32402 GCA_045630765.1 Acutalibacteraceae bacterium
CGTCTACAACACGGCCCTCCCCGTCAATCAAAATAATGTTACTGTAGCGTCCCATCACCTCCATGGCAAGCGTCAGGCGCACGATATCACCGAGCTCATTGACAGCGTCGAAATCAAAGTATAAAACGCGTTCCAATCCGATCTGACGAACCGCCACCAAACGAGCGCCTGTCAGTCGCTTGCGAAGCAACATACAAAACATCGGCGGTGACGGCGGATTCTCAAGCGCAACCTCGGTAAAATGAACACGCGGAGAATTGACGCGCGCAGACAAAAACAGCTTAAAATTACCCGAAAATGAGCGCAACGCAAGCACCAGTTCCTCTTTGGAGGGCTGGTGTATTTTATCCACACGCGCGCCTTGCAGCCGCGCTTCCATTTCCTGCCGCAAACAATGCAGGTAGGCGCCATCAATTGCCATTTTTGTTAACCTTCAATCGTAAAATAAGGGGTCTCCCCCTTGTAGAGAACAACGTTCAGCGTTGGAAACGCCTCACTCAACCACTCGCAAAAGCGTTCGGTAATCATCACTTCGGTAGCATAATGACCGCCATCCACCAATGTTTTGTGGGATGGCACCGATAACCATTCGTGGTGCTTTACTTCACCGGTAAGCGCGGCATCTACCGTATCCAACAGCGGTAATACCAAGTCTGCCCCGGCACCGCCGCACAGCACTACGGTGCGAATCATATCACTGCCCACCTTTACCCGAACAGCCGTATCCAAGCACTGCGACACGTACGAAGCAAACACATCCGCCGTCATCGAAGCCGGCAGCTTACCAACACGGCTCAAGCCGTCGGCAGCTATCTCAACATCCGATAAGCCGAGTTTTTCACAAAGGCTGTCGTTAACGCCGCCCACTGTTTTATCGGCGTTGGTATGCATAGAAATAACCGATAAGCCCGCATTTACCAAACGGTATACAAGAGTGTCAGCCGTAACGGCTTTCAAAGAATCAAAAATAACAGGGTGATGTGTAACGATCAGCTGTGCACCCACCTCAATCGCGCGATCGAGTACTGCCTCTGTCACATCCAACGCCACCGCGGTGGTTGTCACCTCAGTCGTTCGGTCGCCAACCAAAAGACCGACGTTATCCCACTCCTCCGCGAGATCAACCGGGGCTTTTTGCTGTAACAATTCCAGAATCGTTTGCACGGTCATACGATAACCCCTCCGTTTAGTTCATAATCCTCAATGCGCTGCAATAAGTTCTCAACAGACGCATCGCCTTTTACCTGCTTACGCAAACGATTTTTCACCGTTTGCAAGTATCCCGCTCCCTCAGGCAACGGGATTCTGCCGACGTGACAAAGAAACTCCTCGGGCACAAAGCAGCTGCCGACAAACGCCGCATGGATCACGGTATACCAATGCTTTCCTTCCTGTACAGCGGATTCTGTCAGAATATCAAAACCGTTCTCCCAAAGATAGCGACGCAACTTTTCCGCACGTGTCATCGGTTGTAACACGAGCCGATAGCGTTCGTTCTTCACCCACGGTGCATCGCCAAGGATCATCGAAATGGTTTCCCCGCCCATACCGGCAATGACAATGTCATCCACCTCGTTTGGGCGAACGGTTTGAAGACCATTTCCCAAGCGTATATCAATTTGATCGGCAAGTCCCGTATCAGCTACTGTACGGGTGGCAGCGGCTACCGGTCCTTTTTTAACATCCGAGGCAATTGCGTATGTACACACCCCTTCCCGTACCAGTTCAGACGGTAAAAGAGCGTGATCGGTACCGATATCCGCAAGGCGGCTGCCTTTACGAACAAATGCCGCAACCTTCGCTAAACGAGCGTCTAACATAACTTTCACCTACGAAAAAGGCAGTTCGTGCGAACTGCCTTTAGTGATTTATTTCTCTAAATGCGCGTTGATCTTTGCGACCAATTCGTCGGCATCTACACCGTGAACGAGGCAAGCTTGTCCAAGCGTTTCACCGCGAGCCGAGGGGCAGCCAAGGCAGTGCATACCCATTTCCAAAAAATAAGGGGCCGTGGTACGGTCCATATCCAGAATGTCACCAATGATGGTATCTTTTGTTACTTTCATATCAATCATCCTTTCTTGATTCTATTGTACCATAGTTTTTACAATTTGCAATCATAAATTCATATTCCCTGTCAACTGCATAATCACCGATAACGCTACCATCGGTGCCGTTTCACAACGTAAAATGCGCTTACCAAGAGTCGCAATGTGCGCACCATTTTCACGCAATTTTTCGATTTCTTCAAGTGAAAACCCGCCTTCAGGGCCAATCACGATCGATACCTGTTTGGTACTTTCGTCAACAAGCGAGGCAAGCGGTTCACCGCCGCCCTCGTAAAACGTAACGGCATATTCGTTCGTTAGGTCAGACAACATCTCAGCAAACGAAATAGGCGCGGCAACTTCAGGAATGATTCCCCTCCCGCTTTGTTCCGCTGCACCAGCAGCGATCTTTTGCCATCGCGCCCGTTTTTTCTCGCCGTCTGCGCCGCTTAATTTTACCACACAACGCGACATAGCGACAGGCACGATACGGGTAATACCGATCTCCACACATTTTTGGATGATCCATTCCATCTTTTCGCTTTTGGGGAGTCCCTGATACAGCGTCACCGCGGTGGTCGGCTCGGTCGCCGACGGGATACGCTCACATACGCGCAGAGATACTTCACCATCGTCAACGGAAAGAATCTCGCACGCATAATCCATACCGTGTGCATCACACAACGTCAACGAATCGCCGACCTGCATGCGCAGCACACGTGCGATATGATGAGCGTCCTGCCCGCTGATAACAGTCGTATCGCCGTCAAACGGAGCAATAAAAAAGCGCGACATAGCGTTAATCCTTTCTGCAAACGAAACACAGCCATCCGCCGTGCTCGTGACGTTCAGCAATGGTAAAGCCGCATTCAACGAGGCACGTTTCCACCTCGTCACCACGCTCGGCAATAATACCGGAAACAATATAGATGCCATTCGGTTTCAAAAACTTCGGAATAGTAGGAGATAACATTTTAATCGCATCAGCAACGATGTTCGCAAGCACAACATCGTATTCGCCATTGATCTTGTCGACCAGATCGCCTTCTACGATCGTATAACGCGGTTCGCGCATCCCGTTGAGTTCACCGTTTTCAATGGCAGTTTTGACAGCCAGTGCGTCAATATCCACACCGATCGCCGTCTTTGCACCAAGCAGCAATGAAGCAATCGACAAAATGCCGCTTCCGCAACCAACATCCAGAACTACACTGTCAGGTGTCAGGTGCGGTTGCATTGCTTCCAACACCATACGCGTCGTATCGTGACCGCCCGTACCGAACGCCATACCGGGATCAATTGACAGCACCAATCGTCCGTCAGGATTGTCCGTTTCCTCCCAAGTAGGACAGATCAGTAACCGATCACCGACAGGCAACGGCTTGAAATACTGTTTCCACTGGTTAGCCCAGTCCTGCTCGCTGACCGTACCGGCAACCACCTCGGAGGAAATG
Source organism: Acutalibacteraceae bacterium (assembly GCA_045630765.1). Classification (GTDB taxonomy): domain Bacteria; phylum Bacillota; class Clostridia; order Oscillospirales; family Acutalibacteraceae; genus RGIG3009. The sequence continues at coordinate 3,503 of JAZQTM010000043.1, forward strand.
CCGACAGCCGCATACCGTTCACGTAAAAACGCAATAGCTTCGGTCGGATTCTCCTGCGGATCAATGTAAATGTGAATACACGTGACGGTTCGGTCACGCTTCAAAAGATCCTCGTCAATCAGATCAATATGCGCGATCTCACGTGCTCCTTGCTCAAGATCGCTGTAATCCTCAATATAGATACCGTACGGCACGATCATATTGGCGATTGCCGCCGCTTCATCGGTATCAGCAGTGGGAACGCGGATCTGAATTTCCGTCCATTCCATAGTTATTTCCTCCGCAATTTGGTTTGTTTGTCAATAAACGGCGCTAATTGCGATAAAATCACGTCGCAACCGCCCTTTGAATCGCTTTCCACGTTCAACGGCATCACAGGATCGTGCACGCTGAGTCGCAGTAAGAACCAACCGTCACCCTTATCTTTCGGGAAAGATACACGCACACCTTCACGGCTATCATCAGCAATCTGCCAACCTTGTTCGGCAGCATACGCTTCCAGATCGTTTAGTACGCGTTCCCCATACGCCTTAAAATCAGTCTCGGTGATGGTATACCGCACCTCACACCCCTCAACCGGCTCCGGCAAAGCAGCAATCAAATCGTCCAGCGTTTTTCCTTGTTTACCAAGCTGAACGGCCTTTATAATGATCTTGGTACTGAGATAGGCACCATCATCCAAGAAGTAATTATCGCGCAACGCCGCATGACCCGAGGTTTCAATAGCGAGAGGCGCATTGATGCCCTCGGCATTAAGGCGCAATGCCTCGTTAATGACGTTTTTATAGCCTCGTTTGAAACGACAGTGTACACCACCAAGTATTTGCTCAATAAAGGTTTTAAGGCCGGTAGAGGTAATAGAATCAGTTACAATGGTACCTCCGTCATTCCCCTCAAGGGCAATCGCTGCAGCAAGTGCAACTAAACGATTTCGGTTGATTTCACGACCGTCTGCACCAACGCAGCCGGCACGATCCACATCGGTATCGAAAATAACGCCAAGATCCGCTTTTGCGGCTTTAACAGCAGCACAAACCGATGCCATAGCATCCGGATTTTCCGGGTTTGGAATATGGTTCGGGAACGATCCATCCGGTTCCAAAAACTGGCTGCCCGACACATCGGCACCAAGAGGCTCCAACACCTTGGTAGCATAAAACCCGCCAGCGCCATTGCCGGCATCTACAACGATGTGTAAACCGGAAAGCGGTTTGTCGCCGTTATCACATTCTTTGACAATCAACTCGCGCAAACGAGCCGCATACTGCGTCATATACGGTACCGCTTCAACTGTACCGTCAGCCACTGCAGGCTTGTTCCCCGCTTCGGCCTTTTCCAAAATAGCCGTGATATCACTGCCTTCGATACCGCCACTCGGCAAAAAGAATTTTAAGCCGTTGCGATGCCACGGATGATGGCTGGCGGTAATTTGGACGGCGCCATCACACTGAAGATCAATCGTGGTCATAAACATAGCTGGTGTCGACGACAAACCACAATCCAACACCCGAACACCCGCAAGACGTAAGGTACGGGTAACGGCATCTGCAATGCGCGGACCCGATAAGCGGCTGTCACGGCCAACCGAAACAGTCAATTCACCGCAAGATTTCCCCGTTTTTTCACAAAGCCAGCAGGCAAAAGCAGCCGTGATCCGCTCCACGATCTCATCGGTAAGCGTACAGGGCTCACCATCAACCCCATCCATCGCCACGGCGCGAATATCCGTACCACTTTTGAATTGTTTCCAAAACTCACCTAACATGTTGCCTCTCCCTTTCGTTTAGTAATAGGAATCATCACCAACATACCAATGGTAACCAAACCAAACCATACTAAAATCAGTCTGCTCCAACCAATGGCGGAAACCGCATTGGCAAACACCGTCGACGCGATGGATGCAGACATATAACTAACAAAATCCAAAAAGCCGGTTGCACTCGACACCATGCCGGTATCACGCAAGCTCGGGCAATAAACACTCCACAGAATAGAAGCAGCACAGTTTGCGAACAACACCGCCAACGTAATGAGAATGATATTCGCGGTTGGTTGCTTCACAAAATACAATAACAAAAAGCAAATAGCTGATGCCAAAAAAGAAAGAAAAACAGTCAGATTTTGCTTGCGACCAAGCCATTCATAAACAGAAATAGCTAAAAATGATGCACACGAAATCACCAGTGTTGTTACGGTGAACAGCAAAGCAGCCGTTTTTACCGAAAAGCCCAAATATTGTGCAATATAAGTCGGCAACCAGAAGACAACTGCCGTTCGAACAATACCTGTGAGAATAGACACGATCGTGTATTTGATGATCTGATTCTTTAACAAAACGCCGATACCGCTACCCGCGTCTTTTTTACGTTCGTAGTGATTGTATACGATGATCCCACGGTGCTCAAAAAACAAAAATAAGACGAAACACAAGACACCGACACCGACCAAAATAAACGAGGTAACGTACAACGCGATACGCCACGGCATTACCATTGCCAATAAGCCGGCAAGCGGCGAACCAAACAAAGAAGAAAACGTATAGCCGACACCACACCGCGCCACATACAACGGCGACACGTTTTCAGCCACCATTTTTGTCATGGGACCATAAATCATCGAGAGGAAAAAGCCGGTAGCACCATAAGCAACAGACGCGATCTGCGGCATATGCCCAAAAAAGGCAAACGCGATACCTGCAATACCGGCAAGCGCTAAACCGCCGCACATCATATACCGAGCCTTTAATTTGTCACCGATCAGACCGTTGATCAGTTGCCCGATGGCATACGTGGTGAAAAATATTGAAGAAAGCGTACCAAGCATCTCATTCGTGAGAACATTAAATTCCAGCATTTGCGGTGAAACCGCGCTGAGAATATTTCTGACTACATATACAGCAAGATACGCAAAGGAACAAACACTACCAAGATAGATAGCTCGCATTGCATCAGGCGTGATTTTGGACTTCAAAGTAATCGCCTCCAACCGTTGATTATTGTAGCACATTAGGTACGGTTTCGCAATAGTCGAAAGCCTTGAAACAAGAAAAAAGCACCATCCGCAGATGGTGCTTTTTGTGTAAAATCAAACTTATTTGAGTTCGACTTTGGCGCCGGCTTCTTCCAGCTTCTTTTTGATCTCTTCGGCTTCGTCCTTGCCCGCAGCCTCTTTAACAGCCTTGGGAGCGCCGTCAACCAGATCTTTAGCCTCTTTCAAGCCCAGACCGGTAACTTCACGGACAACCTTGATAACGTTGATCTTGTTCGCGCCAACTTCAGCCAGAACAACATCAAACTCGGATTTCTCCTCAGCAGCAGCCGCAGGAGCAGCGCCACCGGCCATAACGGCAACAGGAGCAGCAGCGGAAACACCAAATTCTCCCTCGATAGCTTTAACCAACTCGTTCAGTTCCAGCACGGTCAGAGCCTTGATCTCTTCGATCATGGCAGTGATTTTTTCAGACATGATAATACCTCCATTTTAATTTAGATAGTTTTTTAAATTATTGAGAGACTTTTACGCCTCGGCAGCGCCTTCGCCCTGCTTTTCAGCAACAGCATTGAGCGCACGGGCCAAACCGGCCACCATGTTGTTGAGGCCGCCAATAAACATGGACAACAGAACCTCTTTCGGAGGAACCTTCGCCAGGCTCTGGACGGTTGCGGGGTCAACAACTTTCCCCTCGAAGAAACCGGCTTTAACCTTGAAGTTTTCATTCTTCTCGGCATACTCGCACAACACTTTGGCAGCAGCCAGTTCATCACTGTCAGAAGTAGCAATAGCGGTGGTGCCTTCCAGCACGCTCTTCAAATCACCGTAACCGGCATTTTCAGCAGCGCGACCCAGCAGCGTGTTTTTAACAACTGCGTACTCAACACCCGCCTCACGCAACTTGCGGCGAAGAATGGTATCTTCAGCCACGGTGATACCGGAATAGTCAACGACGACACCGGCTTTCGCAGCGGTCAGCTTTTCAGTGAGCTTGGCAACTACCTCTTGCTTCTCCAGCAATACTTTTTCACTCGGCATATTTTCATTTCACCTCCTGTCAGACCATGAATAACATGCCGTTTTTCCAAGAAAAACACCCTTTCCGTTCGCACAGAAAGGGTGGTGATAACACAAATCGACCATAAAGGTCTTGCATTACCGTCAACCTCGGCGGGCAACTTTCAGCACCTAAAATAGGCACACCCGCTGTCTGTGGAAAACAGCAATAGTCAGTATAACAGATGTTTTGCTAAAATGCAAGCTTTTTTATCAGCCGACTTTAGCAGGGTTGATCTTGACACCGGGGCCCATCGTGGTAACAACCGTGCAAGAACGAATGTACTGACCCTTGGCAGCGGCGGGTTTCGCACGAACGATAGCACCGAGCAGAGCATCAAAGTTCTCCTGCAGCTTCTCTACGCCGAAAGAAACCTTACCGATCGGGCAGTGAATGATGTTGGTTTTATCCAGACGATACTCAATCTTACCGGCTTTCGCATCGGTAACAGCTTTCGCAACGTCAGGGGTAACCGTACCGGCCTTCGGGTTCGGCATCAAGCCACGGGGACCGAGCACTTTACCCAAACGACCAACGAGACCCATCATATCGGGGCTTGCGATAACGACGTCAAAATCCATCCAGCCGCCGTTGATCTTAGCAACCAGATCGTCGCCGCCGACATAATCGGCACCGGCGTCCAAAGCAGCCTGATGCTTGTCTTCTTTCGCGAACACGAGAACGCGCAATTTCTTACCGGTACCGTGCGGCAAAACAACCGCACCACGTACCTGCTGATCGGCGTGACGGCTGTCAACGCCCAGTTTAACGTGAACCTCAACGGTCTCGTCAAATTTGGCTTTGCCGGTCTTTACGGCAATATCCAGAGCTTCTGCCACATCGTACTGAGTGGCGCGGTCGATCAGCTTCGCGCTGTCGACGTATTTCTTACCATGTTTCATTGGTTTTTTCCTCCCTGTTAGTTACCATCCACACGACGTCTTGTCGCGGTTGGCATGAGTGGTAAAATCGGAATTTACAGTGGTTCCTCCCACCCGGAACGTCAAATATTAGTCGACAACTTCAACGCCCATGCTGCGAGCCGTACCCGCTACCATGCTCATGGCAGCTTCGATGGACGCGGCGTTCAGGTCAGGCATCTTGGTTTCGGCGATCTTCTTGATCTGCTCCTTGGTAATCTTGGCAACCTTCGTCTTGTTCGGAACACCGGAAGCGGTCTCAATGCCGCAAGCTTTCTTAATCAGAACAGCTGCCGGAGGGGTCTTCGTAACGAACGTAAAGGAACGGTCCGCATACACGGTGATAATAACCGGAATGATGAGACCTGCATCGTTCTTTGTGCGCTCGTTGAATTCTTTTGTAAAAGCCATGATGTTCACACCGTGCTGGCCAAGCGCAGGGCCAACAGGGGGTGCCGGCGTTGCTTTACCCGCCGGAATTTGCAGTTTAATGTACCCGCTGATCTTTTGAGCCATTTTTCTTGCACCTCCAAAAATTGTGGTATGGCGGCATGCTCTTACATCATACGATGCGTCATACCTCCCACAGTCGGAAAAGTGTCCGACGCACAGGAAAGGGCGATTTGCCCGTACCCTCGTTTGTGATGATGGAATTCGTTATTCCATACTTTCCGCTTGATCCAGTTCCAATTCGACAGGTGTTTCTCTGCCGAACATAGACACGGTCACGCGGACTTTGTTTTTCTCCAGATCGATCTCATCCACACGGCCGGAGAAGTTCTCCAGTGGTCCGTCGATAATGTTGACCATATCGCCGACCTGGTAAGTGATCTCGATCGGATGTTTTTCGACGCCCAACGCCGCGACTTCTTCTTCGGTCAACGGAGTGGGTTTGCCGTTCGGGCCGACAAAACCGGTGCAACCGCGCGTGTTACGCACGACGTACCAGGATTCATCGCTCATCACCATTTTGACGAGCACATAGCCCGGGAAGATCTTACGTTCCACTTCCTTCTTAACACCGTCTTTGATGTCCGTGACGGTTTCAGTAGGAATGGAAATCTCGTGGATCCAATCCTGAAGTTTTCGGTTCTCGACAATCTTCTCCAGATTTGTCGCTACCTTATTCTCGTAACCGGAATAAGTATGAACGACATACCATTTTGCTTCATCAGCCATGGATGTCCCCCCCTATCAACCCAATGCAAGCAACAGATCAATCAAGGCACCCAAGCCAAGATCGATCACGCAAATGATGAGTCCAAAAATAATGCACAGTACCAATGTAACACCGGTGTTGCGCACAACTGCGGGGAAGGTCGGCCAAGTGATCTTCTTGAACTCGCCCTTTAAATCGCGCAAAAACTTGACGCTTTTGTCCGTTTTGGCATCCGTTTCGCCGGTTTTTTTCGCACGAGCGCGACCGACAAAAAAGCAAATAACACCGATAACGAACAGCGCAACTGCGATAAAGAACGTGATCTTCTTACCGGTTAAGAACTCCGGAGCGAAGAAAGCATTGATCCATGCACCGAAACCGTATGCACTGATGTCGGAAAAGATGTTCAAGCTGCTGAGGAAAGACACGAGAACGGTGAGCAAACCGGCCACCGCCAAAATAAATCCCCAAAATACCATCGCTTGTTTTCTCCTTCTGTTGCTTATTTGGTTTCTCTGTGCACAGTGTGCTTGCGGCAGAAGCGGCAGTACTTGTTCATCTCAAGTCTGTCCGGATCATTCTTCTTGTTCTTCATGGTGTTGTAGTTGCGTTGCTTACACTCGCTGCAAGCCATGGTCACTTTGACTCTCATAACGGCACCTCCAATAATTCCCTTTAATAATGGGTTTTTGAGCCTCCCTCAGGGGCACACGCTGTTTTTAAAAAACGGCGCAAAAAAATAAACCCCTTTTGAGGTACGAATAGTCTACCACACTTTTTACAATAGGTCAAGCCTTTTTTATAAAAAACTTTTTCGCGCATATACTTTTCTTGTGGATTGATTTTTTTACTATAATATGGTAAGATATAATACGTATGCGAAGGGGGTGGCATTTTGGAGATTACGATCCACGGAAAACGTGTCCGCTATATCGATCAAGGCAGCGGCGCGCAAACGGTTTTGCTGTTACACGGCTGGGGTGTTGACGGTACGTTGTACCATCTGTTGACTGATCATTTGTCCGGCTATTGCCGTGTGCTCGTCCCCGACCTCCCCGGCTTTGGTGGCTCTGAAGAACCCAACCGCCCTTACACACCGTCTGATTTTGCCGATTTTGTTCTCGCCTTCACCAAGGCACTTGGAGTCAACGAAGTGATCGGCATTGGCCACTCCAACGGCGGGCGTGTGTTGATTGACTTGCTTGCTCGAGAAAATTGCGAGCTCAATATAACCAAGGCGATCTTACTGGATTCCGCCGGCATTCCCGCAAAGCATTCTCTCTCCTATTACCTGCGAGTATATACCTTTAAATGCATTAAGCGCCTTGCGGCGTTACCCGTTATCCGTTCGCTGTTCCCGAACGCCATAGAAAAAGCGCAAAAGCGCTTTGGCTCGTCGGATTATAAGCAGGCAAGCCCCCTTATGCGACAAAGCATGGTCATCGCGCTCAAAACCGATGTCACGCCGCTTTTACCGCGCATTAGCGTTCCCACGTTACTTCTTTGGGGAAAAGATGATACCGCAACCCCTTTACGTGATGCACAAATAATGGAAAAGCTTATTCCCGATGCCGGGCTGGTTGTCCTTAACGGCGGTCATTACGCCTTTGCCGAAAGTTTCGGGCAATGCCGTCGGGTGTTGGATTCCTTTTTACAGGGAGATTAACGTATGATAATTGTAAAACTTGCTATGCTGATCTGTGTGGCATTGAATGTCGTCTTTCAGGCGATCTATTTCACACACATGCTGCAGCTTAACTCCTATCGACCGGAGCGCTACCGCAAGTGGTGTGCCGAAAACGACAAAAAAATCGTACAGGTGCGCACAATGTTGCCGGCATTGCTCATCGTCACGATGTTTTTGCCGGAACTGTACAGTTATATTGCCGCCACCGTTATACTATTGATAACGGCACTGCTCAACCTTCCGAAAAAAGCCAAAAAGCCGCTGGTCGTCACTGCTCGTGTAAAACGGCTGTTTGTGACGGAATTTGTGTTGATGGCAATCGTCCTCATCATCTGCTATTTCGTAGTGTATCTGCGCGCTATTGGTTTTTCGTGTGTGCTTTCACTCACAGCGTTTGTATTGGTTGGCTTGGCAAACCATATCAACATGCCGCTTGAGAAAGCAATCGCCAACCATTACGTGCAGGATGCGCGCCACCGTTTAAAACTGCGTCCTGATTTAACCGTTATCGGCATCACCGGGAGTTACGGAAAAACCAGCACTAAAAATTTTCTGCACGCATTGCTTTCCGTACGCTATAACGTCTTGATGACACCGGAGAGTTATAACACAACAATGGGCGTTGTGCGTACCATTCGCGAACGCTTGCGCCCCTCACATCAGGTCTTTATTGCAGAGATGGGCGCTAAAAACGTCGGGGATATCAAAGAGATCTGTGATCTGGTATCGCCTCAATACGGCGTGATCACCTCAGTCGGCGAACAACATTTAGAAACGTTTAAATCGATCGACAATATTGTTGCCACCAAGTTTGAGTTAGCAGACGCATTACCGCAAAGCGGTTGCTTGTTTGCTTGTGGTGATAATATGCATATCCAAAACCGTTTGGAGCATAAGCAACCTCTCTGCCCCACCGTACTTTACGGTTTGCAAAACGGTCACGTACGTGTAACAAACCTGCAGGTGTCACTTTCGGGTTCCACCTTTACAGTATCGGTAGGCGATGAAGAGCAAACCTTTACCACCAAACTGCTCGGCGCCCACAACATTCAGAACCTGGCGGGTTGCATCGCAGTGGCACATCATTTGGGTATTCCTTTAAGCGAAATGGTATATGCCGTGCGCTTGTTAAAGCCGGTTGAGCATCGCTTACAGTTATTGCCGAACGGCTATATCGACGACGCCTACAACTCCAACCCTGCGGGTTTCCGCGGTGCATTGGACGTTCTCAAACAGTTCGACGCACAACGTGTGCTCGTCACTCCCGGTATGGTTGAACTGGGTGAGCGGCAAGAAGCCCTTAACCGTGAACTTGGCGCCTATGCCGCCGATTGTTGCGACTTTGCCGTATTGGTCGGCATTAAACAGGCACCGCCTCTTAAAGAGGGATTACTTTCCGCCGGCTTCCCCGAGGAAAGAATCTTGGTGGTGCCGACGTTAAACGAAGGCTTGCAGATGTTAGCACAAGTACCGTCAAAAGGTACACGTATCGTGCTGTTGGAAAACGATTTACCGGATAATTTTTGAGAGGTGTTTTATTATGAAAACCAAAGTTGCTGTGCTTTTCGGCGGACGAAGCGTTGAGCACGAGGTGTCGATCATCACAGGTATTCAGGCTTTTTGTGCACTGGACCGTGAAAAGTACGATCCGATCCCTTTGTACATTTCCAAGGACAATCGGTTTTACACCGGCGAGGAATTGGGTAAGATTGAAACCTATCGCGATATGAAGACTTGTCTGGCAACCGCCACGCAGGTTTTGCTTGTCCCGTCGGAGAACGGCGTGGATATGATCCGCCATCCCGCCAAAAAGTTTGGCAACAACCTGATCGGCTCGTTCGAAGTAGCGCTTCCGGCGGTACACGGCACTAACGTCGAGGATGGTACGTTAATGGGTATGCTGGAAATGTTGCGTATCCCCTATGCCGCCTGTGACGTTATGTCCTCTGCCATCGGTATGGATAAGTACTTAATGAAAGCCGCCCTGAACCATGCAGGCATTCCGGTACTTCCCGCGCTGCCCTTTTCCGGCAAAGAATATGCTCTTAACGGCGAAGCAGTAGCAGATCGCATTGAAGCCGCTATCGGTTATCCGGTGATCGTCAAGCCGGTGAACTTAGGCTCCTCGGTCGGTATTTCCCGTGCTGACAATCGTGAAAAGCTCTTGTCTGCATTGGACGAAGCGTTTGGTTTCTCCTCCCGTGTTTTGGTAGAAAAGGCCGTTACACCGTTGCGTGAGATCAACTGTGCCGTCCTTGGCGATGCTGACGACGCACGCCCCTCGGTTTGTGAGGAACCGATCAACAGCGATGAAATCTTAAGTTACCGCGACAAGTACTTAAGCGGCGGCAAAAACTCTAAATCGGGAAAATCCGGCGGTATGTCGGATCTTAAGCGCCGTTGCCCCGCCGACATTCCCGATGATATGGCAAGCACCGTACAGAACCTGGCGGTCAAGACCTTCCGCGCGCTCGGCTGCACCGGTGTCGCTCGTATCGATTTCTTGAACAATCCCGAAACCGGCGAGTTGTGGGTAAACGAGATCAATACCATTCCCGGCTCACTTGCCTTCTATCTTTGGGAAGCAACCGGTATACCGTTTGATAAATTGCTGGATGAGATGATTACGCTGGCTTTCAAGCGGCACCGTAACCGTGAAGCTTTGAATTTTGATTACAATACCAACATTCTTTCCGCCGTGTCCCCCGGCGGTGCCAAAGGAAGTAAACAATAAAAGAAACCGCCCTTGCGAGTGATCGCAAGGGCGCTCTTTTTTGATGTTAGGCATTACAATCTTCCACGATATAATCGATACCCTCTAATTGTTCCACGGCACGCAACGTTTCCGTCGGAATTGTAAGTGCTTTCACAAGCACCAAGATACCGACTCGATCAGCAGCGTTGCTTTTCGGCGCAATAATATCGACACTGACTACATTGCTGAACAACGACCGCAATTCGCGCACGATCTCGCCGGTTCGTTTTGTTTCCCGCACTTCGATATACAGATTGGTGACCGTCTTTTGCTTTTCCTCAAAATGCCCAAGCACGGGAACTGCGACCACGCACAGCAAAGCAGCCGCAACGGCACCAAGGAGGAAGCCGTAACCGATCGCAATGCCGATAGTGGCGGTTGCCCACAGCCCTGCTGCCGTGGTAAGACCCGTAATAACGGTACGATTACGCACCAAGATCATACCGACGCCTAAAAAACCGATACCGGACACCACTTGCGCGGAAATACGGAACGCATCGCCACCCGTGCCGAGCACTTGCACCGCAAACAAACCGGTCAGCGAGGTTATTGCCGAACCGACACACACCAAAATATGTGTTCGGAGACCTGCCGCTCGGCCATGGCGCCCACGTTCACTGCCGATCAATCCACCAAACAGCGCTGCCAAAAATACACGAATCAGCACCGTATACAGATTGAATTCCTGCAAATATTCAAAGATTTCCATCATATTTGCTCCTTTTTCTGAATAAAAAAACAAAAAGACGAAAAAAGCAGAAAAAACATCGTGCTTTTTTCGTTCCTAACTCTTTTTGTCAGTATATCATACTATATGAAAAAGTCAAGTCGAAAATTCGTCTTGACTTTTCCGTCTTTGTGGCATACAATATCGCTTTGGAAAAGAGGCTTTATAATATGGATATTTTATTAAGTATCGCAATTGCATTATTCGTCGGTTTGTTATTCACCCGTGTCATCAAACCGCTCGGACTCCCCGCCGTCACCGGTTATCTCGTAGCCGGTGTTTTGATCGGGCCGTACGGGCTTGGCGCGCTGGGTACACTGGTAGGAATTGAAGGACTTGGCTTTACCTCTATGTCCTACATCGAGCATTTCGGTGTCATTTCCGACGTAGCGCTTGGCTTTATCGCCTTTTCTATCGGAAACGAATTCCGTTTGTCACAGCTTAAAAAGATCGGCAAGCAGGCAACCGTGATCGGCATTGTGCAAGCACTTGTTGCCGCCGTTTTCGTAGACATAGCGCTGTGTGTATTAAGTCTGATACTCGGTGAGGAAGTCCTGCCGATGAGCGTTGCTATTACGCTCGGCGCTGTCGCAACGGCAACCGCACCGGCTGCCACGCTGATGGTCGTTCGCCAGTACAAGGCAAAGGGTAAACTGACCGATATCCTTCTCCCTGTCGTTGCGTTGGACGATGCCGTAGGTTTGATCGTATTCGCAATTTCGTTTGGTATCGCCAAAGGAATGGTGAGCGGTCACATCGACATTTTCTCCATTATCATCAATCCTTTGATCGAAATCGTTGCTTCTCTGGTGCTCGGTACCGTTATGGGCTTTTTGTTCTCGGAAACCGAAAAGCATTTCCATTCGCGCAGCAAACGTTTATCCGTTTCGGTAACCTTTGTCATTCTCACCGTTGCCATCACCATGATCCATATTCCAGTAGGTCCCATCACCATCAGCACCTCTTCCCTGCTTTCTTGCATGATGCTGGGTACCATTTTCTGCAACGTGTGCGAGTCCTCCGAAGAACTGATGGACCGTGTGGATCGCTGGACAACGCCTCTGTTTGTGCTGTTCTTTGTCATCAGCGGCGCAGAGCTTGAACTGAGTGTGTTTACGCAACTCGCCATCGTCGGCATCGGCGTTGTGTTTATCGTATTCCGCTCGCTTGGCAAGATGCTGGGTAGCGGCATCAGCGCCAAAGCGTGCGGCTGTGATGAAAACATTGTAAAATATCTCGGTATCACACTGTTGCCGCAAGCAGGCGTGGCACTCGGTATGTCGGTCACTGCGATGCAACTTGGTGAAAAAGAAGGTTCGTTGGTGCGTAATATCGTACTGTTCGCCGTTCTGATCTATGAACTGGTCGGTCCGCTTCTCACCAAAATGGCGCTAACTAAAGCGGGCGAAATCATCCCCGAACATCGTCGTTCCGCGAAACAAATTAACGCCGATCGTACATAATTTGAAAATAAAAGCCGCCGTACACGAAATGTGTACGGCGGGTTTTTTACCTTTAATTTATTTTGTACAAAGCTTTTTGATAAGTACAAATACCACGTGCAAAGCAATACCGACAACGATGGCGACCACCAGATCAAAAATCACCGTTAAAGCAAAGGTGACGATTAATACCGCGATATCCATCCATTTCTTTTGCTTGAAAATATGGACGAATTCACGCCATTCGCTCATATTATAAGCGACCATAAAGAGGATCGCCGCAATGGTAGGCATCGGAATCAGCGCCGCATACGGCATCAGGAACAACAGCACCAGCAACAACACAATTGCGTGCACCATACCGGCGATAGGCGTTCTGCCCCCGTTTTTGGCATTAGCAGAGGTTCTGGCGATTGCACCGGTAGCGGGAATACCGCCAAAGAACACCGAAGCAATATTACCAAAGCCTTGTGCCACCAGCTCCGCATTCGGATTATGTTTGGAGTTCACCATTGTATCCGCTACAACGCAAGATAAAAGTGATTCAACAGCAGCCAACACCGCAATGGTGATCGCATTAGGAATAACTTCAATTACTTTGTTAATACTGAAATCCATTCCCGCAAAATCCACTTTTGGCAAGCCTGTCGGGATGGTATACAGATCACCGATTGTATACACGTTTTCGCCCAACGTAGGAATTAACGCCACCAGCAACGCGCTGACTATCACGGCGATCAGGGACGGCGGCACGCGTTTTTCAAATTTAGGATATACAATCAAAATCGCAAGACCGACCGCGCCAATCAGCAATGCCCACGGGCTAAAGGTGTGAGCGAATTCCAGATTAGCCTCCACCTTTTCCAACGTTTCGATGGGGCGAATACCGGAGCCATAGGTCAACCCAAAAAAGTCCTTGATCTGACCAAGTAAGATTGTTACGGCAATACCACCGGTAAAGCCGACGGTGATCGTATGCGGCATATAGCGGATAAACGTGCCAAGTTTGCAAACGCCCATCAGCAACAGTAAAATACCCGCCATAACGGTTGCCAAAAACAAGCCGTCCATCCCCTGCGCGGCGACAACACCCGCAACAATGGTTGCAAAGGCCGCCGTGGGACCCGCAATCTGCACACGACTACCACCGAGCAACGATACCACAAAACCCGCTGCAATAGCGGTGTAGACACCACAAGCGGGTTCGACACCTGATGCCAGCGCCAGTGCGATAGATAACGGCAACGCGATAATCGCAACAATAATACCGGCAACGATATCATTAACCAACTGCTTTTTGGTATATCCTTTCAGTGCCGATATCAATTTCGGTTGTAAATAAAATTCCTTCATACTCGCTTACACTTCCTAGCTATGCGTTAAACCACAAAACAGGACAGCCGATATGAGGCTGTCCCGTTCTTTGCTTACAGTTTTGAGAAGCCGTGGCAATTGACCAGGGCGTCTACTTTTTGACCTGCCTTGCACATCGGGCACTCGTGCGAAGGATAGCTTTGATAATCCGGCAGATCGTTCGGATCGAATACCGAATGCACCGGGAACCCGCCGCATTCCTTTGCGGTTGAGAAAATCGCCGAAACACCGGAAACCGTACCGCCGTAATACTGTACCGCGTCGATCGCCGCTTCGACTGTTTTTCCCGAAGCCACCGATACCGCCAAAATCATAACGTGTTTGCCCGCGATCATCGGAACGATGTTATCACGGAACATCAGCTGACTGCCACCGACCGTTTCGGGAGTCACAACATAAATGGATTTATGCGCATTCATATTGATGATGTCCGCTTTGGACAAGCAATCCGCAAAGCACGCACCAATTACTTCCGTGCCATCTAAACACAGAATGGTATCCACCACCGTATCGGCATAGTAATACGTGCTGAGTTCTTCAGCAACCGCTCTCGCTTCGGACATACGAGCCTTTTGTGCCACCACGTCAATGTAATAATTGCTGTGGCAGTTACCGGTAGCAAAATGTCCCATCGCGACGCGCAAAAACAAATTATTGCGTTTGGTTGCGTATTTCATCGTGTGTAAAGTTGGCATGTTCGTTCCTCCTTATAGGCTCTTTTTTATATTTTACACAATTTTGGAATGAACTGCAAGTGGTTATGCAACTTTTTTGGTTTTCCACTTACCGACACGATAAAAGATCACCGTTAACACTGCGCCCAATACCCAAGATGTCAACAACGAAATTTGAATGCATTCGTTCTGCCCGTAAGGGAGTTCTGCTGTTCTGGTAAGGAACGATATGCCGTACGCCAACGGAACTCGAATCAAAACCGTAGTGATTAACGAAATCCACATCGGCGTCATGGTATCGCCCGCTCCGCGCATAATTCCCGATAAGCTCTGCGTAACCGCTACCGCGATATAACCCACTGCGAGAATTTTCATTAAATAATAACTCATATCGACCAAAGCTGTCGTTTCGGTAAACACGCTCATCAGTGATTTTCCGAACAGCAGGATGATAACCGTAATAACCGCGGAGCACCCCACCGCCAGCAGTGTCCCCTGTAAAGCGCCTTTGGAAACACGATCGTATTTGCCCGCTCCCACGTTCTGACCCGCAAACGTAGTCAGCGCCGTACCAAACGAGAAGTTCGGCATCATAGCAAAACCGTCCACGCGCATAATCACCACATTGGCAGCAATAAAGAATTCGCCGAAACAGTTGGTAAGCGATTGCACCACGATCATAGCAGAAGAAAAAATCGCCTGTGTGGCACCGGATGGCAGCCCTAATTTAATGAGGGTTTTTATATACTTTGCAATTGGTTTCATATACCGCCAATTAAGCTCAAAGTGTTCCCGCATACGCGCAAGTTTGATTAAACAGAGTATCGAAGAAATAAACTGTGCGATCACCGTTGCCAGTGCAACGCCCGCCACATCCATATGCAAAACAGCCACGAAATAGATGTCCAAGACAATATTGATAACCGTGGCAATCAGCAAATAGATCAGTGCCGACGTTGAATCTCCCAAGCCGCGAAGGATACCGCTGAGGATGTTATAATACCCCATACCAATCATACCGACCAGCGAGATCATCAAATAACTGTAACAGCCATCCAAGATAGCGGCAGGCGTATTAAGCAATACCAAAAGCGGTCGAATTATCGGTGACGCAACCACAATCAACCCTACGCAAGCAAACAAAGTAGCGACAATACAGTTGCCCACCGTATGCGACAGTTCTTCACGCTTGCGCGCCCCAAAATACTGAGATACCATAATGCTCGCTCCGGCAGAAATGCCGATAAACAAGGCCAATAACATATTAAGGATGGGAAGCGCACTGCCAACCGCGGCAATCGCATTATCGCCGTGTTCAGCATATCGACCGACAACGATGGTATCTACCGTACTGTAAAACTGTTGTGCGATATTGCCGATAAGCATCGGCAAGGTAAACGTGACTATACTTTTCCATATAGAACCCGTTGTCATATCCGTTGGCGCAAAAAGTTTTTTGAACATAGAACGAACACCTATTACACAAAATTTATCTTGTCGAATTATAGCATACTTGAAAACGAAACGCAACAAAAAAAGGCACGCATAAGGGGCGTACTCTTAAGGACAGTAAAAGAGCTGTGTAGAAAATCTCTACACAGCTCTTACTTTTGTCTTATACCGTACCAAGCAGAACATTTGGGCGCCCAAATGTCACTTGTTAGGAGAACCTAAAACCCTTTTCTAAACAAATATCATCCATTCGATAAATTGAAACTTGTTTACCATTTTTCATATCACCTTGCCGTAGATTTAACCTGCCACCAATCATTTCCTAAATTATATATTTTATGATTTCCCCAGTTGGTAGGTTTTTCTTTTGACTTAATAATAGCAAATGCACCTACTGCATCGTCATCGGTGATTTCCAAATATTCTGCACTTTTTATCATTATTGATTCTTGTCGTTGAGAACCAGTGTAATACTTTGATATGTTTTTAAGAGCGGCTTTTTGTTTCTCGTTTAAATTGACATAATAAACCGTATATTCTTTGTCGAGCGAATAAATAGTTTGTGTTAGAGATTCTCCATCTTCTGATATATCAAGGAACATAGTGCCATTATGAGTATTTCTTTCATTGATATTTTCTTTATAATAATCAAATACAACATCAGCGATTATATCGTAATCTTCGGATATTTTATTCCACTCTATTTTCTTTTCCAATGATGAATTTAAAAACAAAAAAGTGAATATTAAAAACAATCCTATTACAATTGCTATGATACTTTTTTTGTTTTTCATATAAACACCCTTTTGCAAATAAATTCTTATTTATCGGTTAGTTGTATTATAGCACAACTTGACTAACAAAGAAAGAGAATATTAAAAACACCCGTAGTTTTTAAAAACTACGGGTGTTTTTGTGTCGTGTTGTACTGTCCTTAACTATACGACTCTTAGGCGTGCCTTTTTTACTATCAGCGTTTACTCAACACATCAGTTTCATACGCTTTGGCAATCTCAAACCATTCACCGTCTACGGGAGCGCCGCAGGCTTCACAATACTGCGCCCACACTGCACCGAACGGCAAGGTTTTCAATTCTTCCTGACGAACCATCAACTCCGTCCAGTTGTTTCCATCCTGCAAACCCTTCAGTTGGGTATCGGGAGTGAGCAGTGCCATCAAGAGCGCTTTTTGAACGTTGCGGAAACCAACTATCCACGCAACGACACGATTGATCGAAGCATCAAAATAGTCGAGTGCGATCTTGACACGGTCATCCAAGCCACCGCAACGGACGATCTCTTTACAGATCTCACGGGTTTCGTCGTCAAGCAATACCACGTGGTCGCTGTCCCAACGAATGGGGCGAGTCACGTGTAACGCAATTTCAGGGAAGAAGGTCAACAGAGCGGGAATCTTATCCGATACGACCTCCGTGGGATGATAGTGACCGTTATCCATAAGCGGGATACACTTATCTTTGTTGGCGGCAGCGTATCCGAGCGAGAACTCTGCACTACCCACGGTGTACGCTTCCACGCCGATGCCGAACACCTTGGATTCGACACAAGGTTTAACCTTATCGAAATCAAACGGCTCAGACAGGATCGCGTCAATGGATTCCTTATAGCGCATACGCGGGCCCATACGATCGGCGGGAATATCTTTAAAACCATCACCCGTCCAGATGTTCATAACGCAAGGCTGACCGAGTTCTTCCGCCAGATACTGCGAAATGCGAATGCACGCTTTTCCGTGCTCGATCCAAAACTTACGAGTTTCCTCGTTCGGGCTGGAAAGCGTAAGCGGGTCGCACATAGGATGCGAGAAGAAGGTGGGATTAAAATCACAGCCGAGACCGCGTGCTTTGCAAAAATCTACCCATTTCTTAAAGTGCTTGGGCTCGATCTTGTCGCGATCTACCCAACCGCCGTTTTCGTCATCAAAGATAGCGTAGCAAGCGTGAAGATTCATTTTCTTCATACCGGGGCAAAGCTTTAAGACGACGTCAATATCCGCCATCAGTTCTTCAGGTGTACGCGCTCTGCCGGGATAGTTGCCGGTCGTTTGAATACCACCTGTCAGCGGTCCGTCGCTCTTTTGGTCAAAACCGCGCACGTCATCGCCCTGCCAACAATGCAGAGCAACCGGCACGTTCATCAGTTTTTGAATTGCCGCATCGGTGTCAACACCGTGTTTGGCATATACTGCTTTTGCTTGTAAATACTCACTCATAATGATTACCTCCTGTTTTGAGGGCATTTTTTACATTATACCATACATTTCTAAAAAGGCAAGAAAAAAGAACCGCAGTGCGGTTCTTTTCTTGCAAATTAATTGTCAAAATGATATGCGTAAAATTTGTTTTGGAATTCTTTGATGTTCTGCTCGGTTTGCGCAATTTTATCCGCATCCTTTTCCGCCAACGCGTTGGCATGCTCCTCACAGAGAACGGCACACGGCGGGTAATAGTTGCTCATTAAAAACCGTGCATATCTCACGTAACGGAATTTGCCGATTGCACGGAAATGTTCGTCGTCCCAACGGTTCATCGCGACCGAGCGTTCGTCCACGATCGCTGCAGGGATCTCATCAAAATCCTTTGCAAAAACAATCGAGAACTGTTGATTAAAGCGATCGGAAGGACCTTGCGGATGGGTGGTATGAGCATCCGAAGCGCCAACGACGGGGATCTTGTATCCCTCGGCAATCATATCACAACGAAGCATTTCCTGCAGGTTGTTACCGTGTCCCACACTATCACAACCTGCCAGCACTTCCAAAGCGTCAAAATGACCGTGCTGCCAGTGATGAATCACTTCTTCTGTTTGCATATTGTAATCGCCGTAGGTATACCAGAAGGGATGTGCCATAATTGCCAAGCCGCCCGCCTTATGGATATGGTCGGCAATAAACATACGGTACGCCACATTCCGACGATCGGAAACGCCGGTAAAGTCATGCGTGTCCAATATCTTTTGGACTTCGTTCTTAACGTACTCGTCATCGGTTTCGATAATATCGTTCACACTGCTTTTACCGTTGAAATTAACAACGTGGAAAGCGCCCATAGATTTGTTGTGAACTTCCTCACCGGGGAATACGTAAAACTGATCGGTCAGTTTTTCCATCTCCGTCTTTGCCTCCAAAGACGGCGCGTATCGGTGATGATCGGTAACGGCAATAAAATCAAAACCCGCCGCACGATAATCACAAGACACCTCAAACGGCGTCCCCTTCCCGTCCGAACGACAGGTGTGAAGGTGCGTATCCCCTTTGAGCGGCTTTAAGGCGGCTAAATCATCATCCACCGCAAACATACGCCCATAAGAGATCAATTGATTATCATAGCGAATGCGTACGCTGTATTCCTGTTCAGCCGTAAAGTCATACTCTACCACATACAGCCCGTTGCCACAGTTTTTAAAAGGTTGCGGGTCATACCGCAGTTCTTCATCCACGCGGCACAGCTCCGAATGCAAAACGGTGTGCTTCTCCATCGGGTAGATGCGGATCTCAAAAAGATCGTCATCCGGGATCTCCTTGAGCATCTGAAAATAAATAACGTCGTGCGTATTTGCTTTGAACACTTTAGGATAAATTTCGACCATGTAATCCGCCATAATAAATCCCCTCACATAAAAATTACAACGCCTTACCTCGCAAGGCGAATAATGCCTTTATCTATATCGTCAATCACTTTGGCGATCGCGTGCTCGTCATTGGAAACCGTCATTCTGTCGGCTGCCGCTTTGGCGCTCGGCGACGCATTGGCAACCGCCACACCTACGCCCGCTCGCTCGATCATGGAAACATCGTTATCGTAGTCCCCTATCGCCAGTGTGTTTCGCATATCGATTTTGAGATACTCCGCCAACGCTTGCAAGCCGTCACCTTTATTGACATTTTTCGGCATCAGGTCAGAGAAGATATATTCCGACCTTATGATGTCGACCTCGCCCGCTTTTGGATGCTTCATTACCGCCTCGGATACTCTGTCCAAACACGCGCCATCCTCCGATGCAAAGATCACTTTCACGACCGGTTCCGCTACTGTTTTAAACGTTCCGTATCGGTATTGCGTGTTCGTTCGTTCTCTGAATGCCTCGGTCACGATACAATCTTGCTGATAATAGATCCCATTTTTTGTATTCAGTTGTATGCCCACTTGCGGGAACTGCTCGACAACGTAGTCAAGAATTTCAGCGGCGGAATCCGGCAAGGTGACCAAACGTATAAATTCATTCTTCTCTCCATCAAACAAACCGGCACCGTTAAAACAAGCAAACGGTACGTTTGGTTTCAATGTATCATAAATTTCTTTTGTGATCGCCTTTTGCCGTCCCGTTACAAACGTGAACAGGCCACCTTCGCTTTTAAAATACTCAATCGCATCCACGTTCTCTTTCGATACTTCTCGTTCTCCGTTTAATAACGTTCCGTCAAGATCGGTACAGATCAATATATTTTTAAACCTTTTTTCGCTCATAGTATACCCCACTGCAACACGTGAAGATGTCACCATCATCTTAACAAAAATCATCCGTTTTTTCAAGGCGAAAACCCACATTTGTCAAAATAAATCCGAATCGGGAGCGTATTACAAAAGCTTGCTTCCGCTCTTTCTTATTTGGGATGGCGTACACCCTAACTTCTTTGAAAACAAGGAGGAAAAATGCCGCTGATTATCAAAACCGCAAGCCTTTGCGATCTCGGCAATGCTGTTGTTGGTATTACAGAGCAACTGCACTGCTTTTTCCAAGCGTTTCTTAATCAGATACTGATGAATACTTATCCCCGTTTGTTCCTTGAAAATCTTATTGAGGTAGTAAGAATGATAGTTGAGCGTCTGCGCAAGTTCCTCGTTGCTTTGCATTGTACACAGATGCTCGTTGACGAAATCGAGTATTCTGTTGAACAATTCACGATTACTGTCGGCATCATACGTTGGCAAGCAATAGCACAAATACTGCAATTTGGCAGACGCCATTTCTTTCCCGTACCGCTCATTGCCGTTATAGTCTTTTTCGATCTCCAAAAAGGTGTTTCGCAAATGGTATGCGTTCGGAATCACGAAATAGGACTTAAACAGTTCAGGAACGTTTCCGTTATGTGTCATAAGGGCCTTGGCGGGACAGAATTCTTCCTCTGCCACCGTTGAGGGAAACTCAAAAGTATGCGGATAGGTCGCCTCAAAATCAAAATTCAACGTAACGAAAGTAAGCGTATCGGTTTCAGAACTAATTGGCAGATAACGCGTTCCTGCCGGATAATAACACAACATATTTTTCTTTAACTCAACCGTTTCGTCACCCAGTTTGATTTCACCCGTGCCCTCCAATATAAAGAGCATACGACAATCGTACGCTTTTGTAAAAAAACGATTCGGAAGGTAAGACGTGTTCGACGCAAAACGCAAATACAGTTCCATTATCATCACCAGATTTGTTTTTTGAACATTTTGTTTTGATTTCTGTATTGAGTTTACCATATAAAAGCCGTACAATCAAGTTTGAGGTGTTTGTTTTATGAAACTTTTTGCACAAGCGATTGGTTTTGCGGGCGTCATTGTCAATCTGCTGATCTACCAACAAAAAACACAAAAGCGCGTTTTGTTTTTTAAGTTTCTGTCCGATATTGCTTGGGCGTTGCACTATCTGTTGATCGGTGCGTTCAGCGGTGCCGCTATCGCGTGTGTCGGGATATTGCGTGAAACCGTCTTTATGGTTTCGCAAAAACATCGCAAAAAATGGCTTGCGCTGTTTATGTGTATCACGGCTGTTTCCATTTATCTCACCTGGAAAAACTGGTTCAGCCTCTTCCCTGCTATCGCCAGTTTTCTTTCGGTCATCAGCTTTTGGCAAAAGAAACCTAAGCGCACACGTTTTCTTGCTTTTCCCATATCGTTATGTATGGGTACGTACAGTTTTGGGAGCGGTTCATGGGCAGGAGTCTGCAACGAATTGTTAACCATTTTATCATCAACAATTGGTTTACTACGAAAGGAGATAAACAAAGAAATGAAGACACCCGAAACAAAAAAACCATTCAGAATAGGCGCTATCAACTGGGATTGCGCCGTACCCGAGGATACGTATTTTGGATTTCACTCCGCAAAAAGTTTGAGTCCTAAACAATTTCGCTATCGCACGCCCTACTATGCACACATCGAAAGTGACAGCAAGATAAGTTACACCTATAAAACCCAAGAAGAATTTGACGAAGAACTGAAATATGCGATAGAAGCAGGTATAGACTATTTCGCTTATACGTGGTATACTGAAGAAAAACTCGACCGCGACGATCTTGAGGGAAAGCTTCACGAGATCACCTATGGCAGAAACATGCACTTGAAGAGTGCACTCAAAGACAAAATAAAGCTTTGCGCTATGTTTGTTTGCTCACATATACATACCGACAATGACCTTGAAAAACTCGCCGCCATAATGAAAGAATCCTACTACGAGAAAGTAGACGGCAGACCTCTTGTATATTTGTTTGGCGGGTATCGTGTGGATTATATCGAAAGACTAAATGCACTTTGTCAAAAGCACTCGCTGCCCAAGCCGTATATCGTTTTCCTTAACAATGGTGTGGAAAGCGAGGATGGTGACTACAGTAAGGCTGATGCCGTTTCTGCGTACACTTGCGGAGCAGAAAGAATAACGACACACGCTCAACTTTGCGATCAACTTGAAAAAGCAAATGAGAAACGTAAAGAATTCGGTATTGATACCGTTCCGCTGTTTACAACCGGTTGGGATCCGAAACCGCGTATTCTCAATCCCGTGCCGTGGGTTTCGTATCCCGACGTCGATTACGCAGCCGTCGCTACCGATGAAGAGTTGCTTGACAGCGCAAACCGCCTTTGCACTTGGATACAGAACAACCAGAACGTTACCAAAACTCGTCACATTTTAACGTTTGCATGGAACGAATTTGAGGAAGGTGGATTCATTTGTCCTACCTATAACGAAGACGGTACCATCAACGATCAGCGCGTAAAAACTTTCAAAGAAATTTCCGAGCTGTTTAAGAAAACCTTGTAATATGCCAAAGGAGGCACGCTTATGTACGCCATTCACATCCATTTCCCCGATCAAACATTGACGTTTGCTGCACAGGAACTAAAACGTTACCTGCGTATGATGATGCCGCAAGCGGGTGAGATCCGGATTGACTACGACGCAACCGCAAAGGGTGGTTTTCATCTGGATCTGATGCAAAATCTGGGGCTGGACGTATCCGACGTTCAGGATACCGATTTAGACGATATTCTTTATGTGGACGCCGACAAGACAGGTGGCGTGATTGCGGGCGATAATCTGCGCAGTGTGGTGCTTGCCGTCTACGAGTATCTGCGTCAAAACGGATGTCGTTGGCTTTTCCCCGGTCCTGACGGCGAGTATGTTCCGAAACAGGAGATCGTACCCGTGAAACTGCGCCACGTCCCCTCATTGCGTTATCGTGGTTGGTGTAACGAGGGCGCCATGGCACGCTCTACGATGACGGAAATGATCGACTTCACTCCCAAGGTGGGCATGAACGTGGTGATGATCCAATTCCGCGTTCCCAGGGTTTTTTACAACCGCTATTACTGCGTTTCGCCCGCGGCGATGGATATCACGTGTGATGACGTCCTCCAATGGTCAGCGGAATGCGAAACCGAGATCGCCAAGCGCGGACTGCAGTTGCACGCAATCGGTCACGGATTCACTTGTGAGCCGTTCGGTATGGACAGTTCCACAGCTTGGCAAGAAGTTGACGAAAGCATCGTCCCCGAGCAAAACAGAAAATACCTTGCGATGATGAACGGCGAACGCAAGCTGTTCCGCAACAAGCCCGTTAACACGAATTTCTGTATGTCCAATGCCGAAGCGCGCGCTATGGTTGCTGATTACATTGTGTCGTACGCCGAGCAGCATGCTAACATAGATTACATCCACGTATGGCTGGCGGATTCCATGAACAACCACTGTGAATGCGAAGAGTGCCAAAAGAAAACGCCATCGGATTTCTATATGATGTTGCTTAACGACATTGACGAGCGTCTGACGGCAAAAGGTCTTAATACGCGTATCGTTTTCATCTCTTACGTGGACACCAGCTGGGCGCCCCTTACGGAGCGGATCAAAAATCCCAACCGCTTTACGCTAATGATTGCACCCATCACGCGAAGCTATACCTCCACCCTCCCCGAGGGGAAAATTACCTCAACAACCGTCCCGTACGAGCGGAACAAGAACGTAATGCCCAAAACTTTGGATGATTACCTGGCATACTTTGCCGAGTGGAAAAAGGCATGGAGCGGCAAAAACATTTGCTACGAATACCATTTTTGGAAGCATCAACATTACGAGCTGTCCGGTATGGCGCTGGCAGAGCGTCTTTATGAGGATATCAAGGTGTATCAAAGCCTCGATATCGACGGTTTGATCCAGTGTTGTTCACAACGCAGTTTCTTCCCGCACGGATTTGCTTTCTACGTACACGCACGTTTGCATTTTGATTCCTCTCTCACCTTTGAAGAAATCAAAGAAGATTACTTCTCTCATGCGTTTGGTGAGAACTACAAAGAATTTATTGCCTACTTTGAAACGCTGAGAGATACCGTCGATATGCGGTATATGGAAGGTGAACTTGGTATCAAAGAGGGTGAATTCTTCTACAATCCCCCCTATGTTGAAAATTTGGAACGTGCGGGAGCACTTGCTGACCGCGCTATGGAATTAGTCGAGCGTAACCGTCTGCTTCCCACCGTTATGCAAAACACGTCCGTTACACTGGTAGCTAACCACGCCGACTATCTGCGTCAACTTTCTCGCTTCCTGTCATTGATTGCTTTGGGAAAAGCCGAGGAGGCCGCCCCTATCTTGGAAGCGTTAAAGAGTGACTTTAAGCAACGCGAGCCGTATCTGTTCCGCTATTTGGATCAGTGGCAAAATTTCCGTTCACTGGTACATATCCTCGAAAACAAACGGTTACCGCAATAAAATAAAAAGGCACGCGAAAGCGTGCCTTTTGTTTTAGTTATGCGGTTTTATGCCTTTTTACCATTTGCAATTTCGTTTGCCATATTAAAGGCAAGACGGCAGTATTGCTCCATAATCGGTTCTGCGAAACCATTCGGAAAATTTAATTCCAAGGAGAAAACACCGTCAAAATTGATTTCGCGCAAAGCGTTCATAACGTCCCACCATTTGATTATGCCCAAGCCGGGAAGATTGTGTTGATCGGTAGAGCCATGGGAATCGTGCACATGAAGCACTTTGATCAAATCGCCGCATTTCCGCATTTCCGTTCCTGCATCCAATCGTCTTGAAAACGCCACGATATGTCCGATATCCATGCAAATCTTGACGTTATCGCGATCGACAGCCCTGACCACCTCTGCCACCTCTTCGGGCGTGCTGATACAAAAACCGATACACGGCAACGTTTCGTAGCAAAGCGTAACGCCGTACGGCTTCGCATAGTCGCTGAGTTCTCTCAAATACGCAACATTCTTTTCAAACGTATCTTTGGCGATCTCGGTCCCTCTGTCGCTCCAACCGTTCGGCATAAAGGGATGCACTACTAAATACTCACAGCCAAGATACGTGCAACATTCGATCGCTGTTTTAATTTTTTTTAGCAGACCCGCATTTTCTTCCTCAGTAAGCGCGCGCTCCATAGACAAAACGGGACCATGCGCTTGGTGGATACGAAGACCGGCTTCTTCCGCCAATTCTCTTTCACGCGTGAGGAGTTTCTTTCTTTCTTCCGGATCCATTTCCAGAATGTCGTTTCTGCACGGCAATCCGTTGTCCACGCAGGAATAGCCAAATTCTTTCATCTTCTTATAGGTGTTTTCACCCCAGTATTTGGCACAACCTGCCGAACCCGTGGTTGCCGCATTAAGACCGATACGCATACTTACACACTCTCTTTCTTATAAAATACTTGGTTTATATTACCATAATGTTACTCCACGCGCGGTTGCCGTTTTTATCCGTAACCTCAACGCGAAGCCATTTTTCAAACTCTTTTATCGTGTATGTTGCGCTTTCTACCGAATCGGCGCGAACCATTCTGTCCGACGCCCAAGTGGCATTTGTCATAAACGCAATTTTCTTGCAAGGCGAACACTCGACCGTGACGGTATTCCCCTCTCGCTTCACCTCAAGATGTGGCCCTTGCGAGGAATAATAGTCACCCTCCGAAAGAGCTTTTAACAAGTCCTTTTGTTTGGAACTTTTTGCTTTAACCATAACGAAAGAAATGCAATTATCTTGCCCGTTATAGTAATGCACGTCATCGGTAGCAACCAGAGGAATGATCACGTCGTCATTGGCAAGCGATTCGATAAGATACGAAGAATCGGCGCGGTTCGACATATACACGTCCGAAACCGAATTGTAAATCTCAACGAAAGAAAAGCCGTTAAGTTTTTTCACGTCCTCTTTATCGTTAAGCGACCAATACGGATGCGCCCAAACGGCAAAACCACCACACTCGTTGATTTTATCAATAACCGCTTGACGGGTGGTCGTTTTTCTTTCAATTTTAGGGTCTTTTTTCATACCGAAGCCTACAATATGCATCGTGTCGACTGCGGTGTTCGAGCCGCCGAGATTATACTCACAACCCGAAATGATTTTAAGACCGTCAATCTCATCTTCGCCGTGATAGGTCCAATGATCCGTTATCGCAACAGCGTCGAAGCCGGCATTTTTGTAGATCCTTGCCATTTCCTCCGGTGTCTTTTGACCGTCCGAAACGGTGGTGTGTATGTGAAGACCAACCTTGTACCATTGGTTTCCGGTCTTATCAACGTACATGTCATCTCCCCCTCACCGCGATTGTATCATTCTTTTATGGTGAATGCAATATTTTTCAGCACTTTTTCGCGGGGTTTGGGCTTAATAAATCAAAAAAAGCAAAGCGCTTCCGAAGAAGCGCTTTGCTTTAATAATACAATCAGACTTTTACACCGACACACCGTTTGCGATTTCATTTGCCATCGCGAAGGAAAGACGGCAAGCATCTTCGAAAATCGGTTTTGAAAATCTGTCCGGGTGAACGACTTCCAAGGAGAAAACGCCGTCGAAATTGATTTCGCGCAACGCCGCCATGACGTCCCACCAATCGATCATACCCATACCGGGGAAATTGTGCTGATCCGCACGGCCGTGATTGTCGTGAACGTGAAGTACTTTGATCAAGTCACCGCATTTTCTCATTTCCGTACCAACCTTCAACGAAGGCGAAAAAGCGGGAACGTGTCCCGTATCAATACAGATTTTAAGATTTTTATGGTTTACCGCTTTGACTACCTCCAACACCTCTTCGGGTGTGCTAATACAAAAACCGATGCACGGTAAATTTTCAAGGCAGAGCGTAATACCGTAGTTATCCGCATATTCGCTGAGCATTTTTAAATAACTGACGTTTTTCTCAATCGTATCTTTGGCGATCTCCGTTCCTCTGTCACTCCACCCATTCGGCATAAACGGATGTAAAACCAAGTTTTCCGTACCAAGCACGGTGCAAGAACGGATCGCCGTCTTCACCTTCTCAAGGAACTGCGCATTTTCTTCATCCGTCAGTGCGCGCTCCAAAGAAAGAACGGGACCGTGCTCCTGATGAATGCAAATACCCGCTTCATCCGCCAACGCTTTTTCACGCAAAAGAATACGCTTCTGCGTTTCGGCATCCGCTTGGTAGAAAGCGGGATCTACCGTTAAAACACCGTCGTCAACACAAGAAAACCCAAATTCTTTCATTTTCTTAAAGGCATCCTCGCCAAAATGTTTGACGTAACCTCTGCAATAGCCCGACACACTTGAAACCGCTGAATTGATACCAATGCGCATACTACCACTTCCTTTTCTTGTCATTATAACACAATCTTTTATTAATTGAAATGGGTTTATAAGCTTGAGCAAACGTCTTCGAGAACGCCCAAATCCCACAAGAGTCTTGGCAAGACATATTTGTCACGTATATCCTTGGTCGACTTGATAATCATCGGCAACAATTTTTTCTCTATGCCAATCTCTTCTATGCTTGTCGGCAAACCGATAACCTTCAATATTCTTTCGAACTCTTCAACGGTGGGGAGTTCCTCATCTATAATTTTAACAATTTCGTTCCAGTTTTCAAGAATAACTTGTAATCTGGCTTCGTGCTTTTCAACACTGTATTTCTGCTCTTTTGCCTCCAGCGCGATCATCGGCTCTGCGCCTTTGCCGAGAAACTCTCTAAGTTGCCGACTCCAATCCTCAAAATCAAAGCTTTTAACGTAGCTTAAGGCTTTTTCTTTATTGGGGACGATCGTTTTCAATGCTTGATAGCACTTGATCGCATACAACGTTCCCAGTGCACACTGAACACCGTGCGATGCGGTCGGCGTGCCGAACTCAAGTCCACGCATATCTAACATTTGGCAAAAATAGTGTTCATCGCCGCCACCCGGTCTGGAAACACCCGAATAGTCTATCGCTTTACCGCAGTTGATCAACCCTTCAAACAGTTTTTTCATACTGCTTTTATCTTGTTTCATCAAACCTTCGGCGTTTTGAACACACGCATCACGGGACTGTCTGGTAAACTCCGCAACACGTTCACAGTAATATTCACCGTTGATAAGATGTGACAATCGCCATTCGCAAATGCTGATATA
>JAZQTM010000044.1:0-7285 GCA_045630765.1 Acutalibacteraceae bacterium
TTTTCTTGATTCAATAATTTGAATCTTTTGTCATCTTTACAATATTCCTCACAAATCTCAACACTTTTGTCTTTAGAACCGTCATTAATTAGAATGGCCTCAAAATCTGCGTATGTCTGCTTTTGAATACTGTCCAAACATCTTCTTAAGGTTTCTTCCGCGTTATATACCGGAATTATGATTGAAATTTTACTCATCCAACCACCTCCTCAATATATTTTATTTGATTATATCAGATTTAATTTCAAAAATAAACACCTTATGTATAAATTCCCACAAATCACAAATAATAGTATCACGATTTGAATTAAAGGAGAATTTATATATGAAAGCAACTGGAATTGTTAGAAGAATTGACGACCTTGGTCGTGTTGTTATCCCGAAAGAAATTAGAAGGACTATGAGGATAAGAGAGGGGGATCCGCTGGAGATTTTTACGGGGCCGAACGAGGAGGTCGTATTTAAAAAATATTCGCCGATCGGGGAGATCACCGAGTTTGCGGCGCAGTATGCGGACGTGATGTCGCGCGCGTGCGGGTTGCCGGTGGTGATCGGTGACCGCGATCACGTGATTGCGGTTGCGGGAGAATCGAAAAAAGAGTATTTGGAGAGGCGGTTGTCGCCGCGTTTGGAGCAGGTGATGGAACAACGGCAGTTGGTGACGGCGCGCGAAAACGGCGGCAAGGGCGTGCCGATCGTTGAAGGGCGTGACCGCTTGGCGGGGATCGCCGCGCCGATCATTTCGGCGGGGGACGTGACGGGGTGCGTGTGTATTCTGATGAACGATACCGGTGCGATGCCGGGGGATACGGACATTAAATTGGCGCAGGTTGCCGCCGCGTTTTTGGGAAAACAGATGGAGGAATAAAAAACGGTCTGCCGACAACTTGTCGGCAGACCGTTTTGGTATACGTGACGTAAAAGGCGGGGATTATTCGTCCAGCGGGACGTCGATGCCTTGCAAGCCGCCGCGCTTCTCGAGGAGATCGTGTTCATCGGCGCGAGCGAGCCATTTGCGATGGTCGGACAACGGCAAAAGGTTTCCGATCTCGGGGAATTCTATGGCAAAGGCTTCCGCATACGGCATACAGACGAACGCGCCGAGGTTACCGTTCCACTGTTCGGTGGTTTTCTTGGCATAGCCTTTGGTGTTGTATTTTTGGCTTTTCATCATATGAATGGCGCGCACTTTCTTTTCCACCACGTCCGTGACGTCAACGAAATAGTTGGCATACGCGGTTTTTCCCGTGTTGGAGCAGACGGTGGCTTCGGTATCGGACGGGCAGAGCATATACGCGATCTGCGCGGTGCGCCAGGCCTCTTGTTTGTCGTTGAAATTGACGCCTCTTGCCGCGGTGGTGGCTGCCAGCGCCAACTGACCGGTGACGGCGTGATGGTTGCTGAACGTATCGCCCTGATAAGGCCAATGGGTGATGATGATATCCGGTTTGACTTCGCGGATGACGGTTGCCAGTTTGCTGACCATACCCGGTGTTACCGTGAGGATTTCGTCGTCATAGTCCAAGAAGCGGACGTCGTTGATGCCGAAAATCTTACAAGCGGCAACGGCTTCACCGTATTTTACCTGCTGACGCTCTTTGATGATCTGATCGATCTGCTCGTCGGTATATTTGCCGATGTTGTGGCGGAACAAATCGTACACGACTTCGTCGTGCGTGCGCAATCCTTGCGTGATGGAAACGCAGGTGACGGTATCGCCTTGTTCAAGATGATGGAGCAAGGTGCCGCCGCAATGGTCGAACATATCGGCAGGGTGGCCGGCAATTACCATCAGTTTCAAATTCTCTCTCATAAAAGATCCCTCCGTTTTTGTTTTTGTGTTGACGTGTCAAACCGTTTTGAAAGGCCAACCGGCAGCGCGCAAATCTTGCTCAAGCTCGGCAGCGCCTTCGTTACGGATGTTTCGCATCGGATACGTTGACTCGCCGACAGGGAAGCCCATCATCGTGCACATATGCTTGGTGGCGGGGATGACTTCGTGTTTAATGATGCAATTGATCACCGCGTTGATTTTCAGTTGCAGTTCTCTTGCTTCCTCTACGCGACCGTCTTTGAAAGCGGCGTACAATTCCAAATATTGCGGAAGCATAACCCCGTAGGAGGTACCGATACCGGCGTCGGCACCGGCGGCGAGACCTGCGACCAAGGTTTCGTCAGGACCGTTGATGATGTTCATCTCGCCGTGTGTCATATCTTTCAGGCGCATCAGTTCGTAGTAGTTGTTGATGGTCCATTTGACACCGGTGATGTTATCGATCTCGAACAGTTTTGCCACGAGTTCTGCGGACATACCGCCGTTTGCGGAAAAGTGATTATACATAATAAACGGCAGGTTGGTGCTGCACGCCAGCGTTTTATAATAGCTGTAAATATCCTCGTTACGGTAGTGGAAGAAAAGGGGCGGGATAGCGGAAACGGCATCGGCACCGGCTTGCTCGGCGTGTTTGGAAAGGCGGATCGCTTCATCAAAATTCATAGCTGCCGTGTGACAAATGACGGGTTTGCGACCCTTGACCTGATCTACCGCGATCTCCAGCATTTTCATACGTTCTTGTTCGCTGAGGACAAGTCCCTCACCGGTAGAGCCGAGCACGTAAAAACCGTGCGCGCCTTGCGTTAACAGAAATTCGATAAGGTCACGGGCGACGGTTTCGTTGACGGTTTTGCCGTCTTCGTTGAGGGGGGTGATCAGAGCGGGGATGATGCCTTCAAATTTCAATGTTTCCATCTCCTTCGTTTTTTATATTGACTCCCTTGACATACGGGGCAATTTCTCATACTATTAGAATTGTAGCATTTTCCGCCATATTCGTAAATACACGCGGTGGACAATCTGCAGAATGACATGTCAGGATAGGAAATGAAAATGTATACGGAATTGATCGTGAAAAACGGAATACGCGACCATAAGGTGTTTTTTCAAAACGGATTTTACAATTCCGTTGCGCTGCCGACACCGATGCACAGGCACAATTATGCGGAAATCCATCTGGTAGCGGACAAGGCGGCAACGTTCTTCATTAACGGGGACGAGGTGTGTGCCGAAGACGGGAATTTGATTTTGATTCCGAGTAACACGCTGCACGCGTTGGCGGGCATCAACGAGGGTGAGTGTCACGTCGCGTTCCAGATCGATTGTGACGTGGATCGCGTGATATCGCGGCACGTGTCGTTGCCGCTGGTGCGAGAATTTACGGATGAGATCGCGCGGTGTCAGGTGACACGCGATTACACCCGCATATCCGCCTACATTGCGTTGTTTTGCGCGTGCTTGCAGATAGACGAACAGGTGGCGGTCAGCCCGATTACGGATTACGGATTTTTGATCTGTGAATTTTTCTCGAAGCATTACAACGAGGAGCTGCATTTATCGGATTTGGCGAGGGAGTTGCATCTTTCGGAACGGCAGACCGAGCGGTTGGTGATCAAATATACCGGGCGCGCTTTCAGTCAGGAGCTTTCGGCGCGGCGGGTGGAGATGGCGGAGTATTTGGCGGATTGCACCGATATGTCGTTGGCGGATATTGCACAGTACGTGGGGTATCGCTCGTATTCGGGGTTGTGGAAGGCTCAAAAAAAGAGTAAGGAGTAATCGAAAGCGGCGCAATGCCCCGCTTTTTTGTATACGGCGGTGTGAGCGCCGCATAGACTGGATAGAAGGAGTGGTGATAATGGCAACGAAAATCTACATAGACCAAGGGCATAATCCGCTAAACCCGAATGCGGGGGCGGAGGGGAACGGTTACCGCGAACAGGATCTGGTGTTTCGCATCGGGGTGGAGTTGGCGGATATTTTGCGTGCCGAGGGATACGACGTGCGGTTATCCCGCCCGACGGCGGATACGCAGCTGGGTACCTCCAACGCGACGTCACTTGCCGCTCGGGTGAACGAGGCGAACGAGTGGGGTGCCGATTACTTTATCAGTTTGCACGCGAACGCGTCGGAACTTGCCGGTGCATCGGGGA
This sequence comes from Acutalibacteraceae bacterium, assembly GCA_045630765.1. Classification (GTDB taxonomy): domain Bacteria; phylum Bacillota; class Clostridia; order Oscillospirales; family Acutalibacteraceae; genus RGIG3009. The sequence continues at coordinate 3,988 of JAZQTM010000044.1, forward strand.
GTGAAGCGTTGGTTTATCGTCTGAATTCTGCGGCGGCAGAGCTGGCGGAGGATATTTTAGAGGGGCTTTCGGATACCACGGGGTTACCCGATCGCGGGGTGACGCAACGTACCAATTTATACGTGCTCAGGCGCACGCGGATGCCTGCCGTGTTAGTGGAACTTGGGTTTATCACGAATCCCGTGGATGCGTCGTTGATGGCGAACTCGCCGCAGTTGTTTGCGTTGGGTGTGGCGAACGGGATTACGGAATATTTGAGTTGACCTCGGTGGGCGGGTATGGTACACTAAACATACACTGATGTTGAGGAGTAGGATGTATTATGAAAAATGCTTGCAAGCTCAGCCGTGTGATGGAGATCGTCGCGTGGGTTTTAATGGCAGTGGATCTGGGACTGATGATCGCGTTGCCGTGGATCACGGAAAGTTGGACGAGTCAGCCGAGCGGTACGGGTTTATATGACCAGTATTTGGTTTTTTTATACGTGACGGGTGTGTTCGCAGAGCTGATCTTGTGGCAATGTCGCGGCATCATGCGTAACGTGACGCAGAAAACGCCCTTTTGCGCAGATACTGTGAAACGGTTGCGCAAGACCGGGTGGATCGCGGTGGCACTGGCGGTTGTTTGGTTAGTGTTTGTGCTTTGCTTTGACGTATTTAAATTCCTGATGACCTTTTTAGCACTCTTGTTTGCGTTTATCGGGCTTGTACTGTTTGTGTTTGCCGCGTTGTTTGCGCAGGCAACCGCTTACAAGGAAGAAAACGATATGACGATTTAAGCAGGAGGGTTACAAGTAATGGCAATCTTAGTCAATTTGGACGTGATGATGGCGCGCCGCAAGATGGGACTGACGGAGCTTTCCGATAAAGTCGGCGTGACGCTTGCCAATCTATCCGTTTTGAAGAATAATAAGGCGAAGGCAATACGGTTTTCCACGTTAGATGCGATCTGCAAGACGCTGAATTGCCAGCCGGGTGATATTTTGGAATACGTGCCGGACGAGGAGTCATAACCATGTTTATCGGTTCGGTAGAGATCAACGGTCGCGCTGCCCTTGCGCCGATGGCGGGGGTGGCGGATCCCGCGTTCCGCCGCATTTGTCGGGAATACGGGGCGGCGTTTACGGTGTCCGAGATGGTGAGCGCGAAAGCGTTGACTTACGGGGATCAGAAAAGTCAAGAGTTGATGCGACTGGATGAGCGGGAACGTCCTGCGGCGATCCAGTTGTTTGGTGACGATCCCGACACGCTTGCCAAGGCGGCGCGGATGGCGATGGCGCAAAAGCCCGATTGGTTGGATATCAATATGGGGTGTCCCGCACCGAAGATCGCGGGTAACCATTGCGGCAGTGCGCTGATGCGTGAGCCGGATTTGTGTCGGCGTATCGTGAAAGCGGTGACGGCGGCGGTGGACGTGCCGGTGACGGTCAAGATTCGCAAAGGATATGCGAAGGACGAAGTCAACGCGGTAGAGGTCGCCAAAGCGTGCGAAGATGGCGGCGCGGCGGCGATCACGGTTCACGGGCGCACGCGTGATCAGATGTACGCACCGCCTGTGGATTGGGATATCATCCGTGACGTCAAGCGGGCGGTGTCGGTGCCGGTGATCGGTAACGGTGACGTGAATTCACCGGAATCGGCGGCTCAGTTATATGAGCATACCGGTTGCGATCTCGTGATGATCGGTCGCGGAGCACTGGGCGCGCCGTGGGTGTTTCAGGCGGTGGAGGCATACCTCACACAAGGGGTGCGCTTGCCCGATCCGCCGATCGCCAAGCGGATGGACGTGCTGTGTCGACAGATCGAATTGGCGGCAAAGCTCAAAGGCGAGCGTGTGGCGCTGTTGGAAGCGCGCAAGCACGCTTCCTGGTATATGCGCGAATTGCGCGGGGCGGCGATCTTCCGCGGCGAGGCGGGGACCATCTCGACGATGGAGGATTTGCGGCGGTTATGCCGGCGGGTGATCCGTCGGCAGGAAGAGGAATAAGGTGTTTTTGATGAGCAAAAAAGAACGGCGCGAACAGTTCTTTGCACAACCGCACGTGAAAATTGAGGGCGTTCGTGATGATATTTTTTCGTTTTATCGGTTAGGCGAAACGGGTCAGGTGATCGGGGAGTTTTCTCTGGATCTCGGTTTGTTTGACGAGCCGAAAGAGATCGGGTTCTTTGCCGATACGCATATCAACTACTGTGATGAGGTTGATATGCAAGACGAGGAAGTTGCCTATACCTATGAATGTCGGCAATGGTTAAAGGATGCCGAAACGGTGCCGGCAATGATCACCGCAATGGACGTATGCGAGCATATGGATGCGACCGTCGTGGGCGGTGACACGCTGGATTTTCTGTCGCACGGTGCGATGGAACTTGTGAAACAGCATATTTATGATCGGGATCCATCGGTGCTCAGCTGTGTGGCGATCCACGATATTACCAAACAGGTGGAGACCGGTAAAGCGGATCAAACGCCGCGCGCGGAGCGATATGCCGCGTTGCAGACGATTTGGCCGCACGACATTCATTTTGCTGCCCGTACGCTGGACGATAGGCTGACGTTGCTGGCGGTGGATAATGCCGATCCCGGGTACAGCGATGACGTGTATGAAAAGCTCAAAGCTGAGATCGAGGCGGCGCGTGCCGACGGGCGCAAACTCTTGTTGTTCCAGCACGAGCCGATCGCGACCGGTAACCCCGTTGATGCCGATGCTGAGCCGTATTGGAAATTGAGTCAATACAACAATTTTTATAACGGTATTCTGTTGTGCAATTATGAGGGAATGAGTGAGCAGAATCGCAAGACGTACGATCTTATCTGCCAAAGTGCCGACGTGATCAAATGCGTTTTCTGCGGGCATTATCACAGCGCGTATTATAACGAGATCCTGGCATCGTATACCGATGAAAACGGTAAGCACGACGCGGTGATCCCGCAGGTGACCTTTGTTGCCAACGCGTATTCGTACGATTGCAAGAACGAGGATGGAACACCTCGCCGACCGGGGTGTGTGCTGCGAATCTTTGTAAAATAAAGAAAAAGCCGAGATTTTATTGAAAAAGCAAGAACTAGAGCAAAAGGCAGAAGAAAAAAACATCTTTGCAACCTCTGGTAAGCCATACGGCGTATTACTGATTTTAGCGATTTTAGGTGCTGTTTTTGCAGGCGGTTTTGCTTTTATGCTAAAATCCTTGATTCCAACCGGAATAATGGCAGTTTTATCGGTTGCGTTTCTTATTGGTTATATAATACTAATCAGAGCTTGCAAAAAGAATGCATTAAAGGAAAAACAATATTATGAAAA
>JAZQTM010000045.1:0-34446 GCA_045630765.1 Acutalibacteraceae bacterium
GGTTTCCGATTACGGTTGTAACCGTGACGATATTTTGGCGGGTATCGCCCCGTCCATCGGTCCGTGCTGTTTTGAGGTGGATGCACCCGTCATCACGGAATTCGCGAAACTGCCGTTTTACGACGAGGGGTGCTACACACCCGTCGGCGACGATAAAGCGATGATCAACTTGTGGGAGGTCAACCGCCGCACGTTGGTAGCGGCGGGAATCAAGCCCGAACACATCACCGTCACCGACTTATGTACCAAATGTCACCCCGACGAGTTTTGGTCGCACCGTGTCACAGGCCCCGCCCGCGGCAGTTTGGCGGGCTGTATCGCGATACAAGAATAAATCAAAAAACGCGGAGAGAACATCGTTCTCTCCGTTTTTTCTTTCGTCCCCCAAATTCGACAAAATGCGATAGACTATATATCGTATAATTTAGTTGGGGAGGTGAAAAGATGACGTATCGAGATGTTGTAAAAGTTTTATCAGAAAAAGAGCAGGTATCCGAAAAAGAAATTGAGCGCGAAATGAGAAAGGCGATTCAATATGCCGGATTTACTTGTTCACCGCAAATTTTCATCGAAAAAGTAACAACTTTGGTCGCAGAAAAGGACTATATATCGTAACATCGTATATTATATAGTCCAAACCGCTCTTGCTCACACGATACAATAGTATCGTTAGGAGTGGGAGCTATGACAGTTACACAGGCAACCAAAAAGCGGTTTGAGGAGTTGTGCGCACAAAAAGGAATTACCTTTTGCAGATTGGCAAGCTTATCGGGCGTACCGTATACAACGGTAAAATCTATTTTGTACGATCACAGCAAAAATCCCGGGATTTCAACTATTAAAAAACTGTGCGATGGATTAGAGATTACGATAACAGATTTCTTTGATACAGAGTATTTTCGCGCCTTAGAACAAGAAATACAATAAGCACACGAAAAAGTGGAGAGAATCGTTTGATTCTCTCCGCTTTTTTATTTTTCCTTGAGGATAAGGCGTAAAAGAAACGGTCACCCGCTTTGAGCAGGTGACCGTTTTGGTTGTTAGATCTTCGGCAGACTTGCCGCAGCAACGGACTGACCGACTCTGCGGATCTTTTCATCCGGCAGATGCAGTTCCATATTCTTGCATTCGGGATATTCCTCGGCGAGTACGCGGGTGGCTTCCGCCAAGATCAGATCGCCGCCCTCGCCCGACATCACGCGGCCGAGCAACAGCACGTCGCCGATCTCGTAGTAAGTGGCATAGTAAGCGAGCGTATGACCGAGATACACACCGATGGAACGGTAAATGTCACGCACTTTCTCGTTGCCCTTGTTCAGTTCCAACTGAACGGCTTTGAGTTTCTCGGCGGGGGACAAGGAGTCATCCAATTCCATACCCGCACGAGGAGCGAGTTTGATAACACCGTCTTGCGAGAAGTATTTGACACCGCAACCCTTATCGCCCGACCATTCGTCGACCATCGCGTCTTCTTGCAGATCCACGGGAGCGAATGCCAGCTCGTTGAGCCAGCCGGTGATATTGCCGTCGGCATCGACGTAACCGGCAGCCTCGGAGGTGCCCATCGCGATACCGAGAATCTTATTCTTGTTCAGGCTCATGGCGCCCGCGAGTGCGGTGACGTCGCCGTCGTTGGCAACTTCCAGCGGCACGTTAAACTCTTTGGCGGCGCGGATGTAAATGTCCTTCACCTTGGCGTCAAACAAATCCTCGGGAACTTTGAGGAACAAGGACGCGACCATAGCGCGGTTGTCCACGTATACACCGGCAGAGGAAACGCCGATGGCATCCACACGCGGCATCTTGGAAGCAGCGGTGCGGAACGCATCTAAAATGCCGTTGAAGTGATAATCGGGATCGGCATTGGTTTTCGGGAACCACACGACTTCTTCGGAATACACCGACACGCCGTCCACCACGGCAGACACTTTGCGGTCACTGCCGCCCGCGTCAAAACCGATACGGCAACCGTCCAAATTACGGCCGACCGATTGCGGGAGGGAGTAGGAAGCGGGAGTGTCGGACAGGGGGAGAGCAACCACCTCAAACGGGCACTCGTACACGCGGCTCATAAAGTTCGCATCAAATTCGCGCGAACCGCCCGCCTTGTACGCATCGGCGATCGTTTTGGCAACCGTATCGTCGCCGCAGATCATGACCTTGAAACCGCCGTATGCCCAAAGAAGCATTTTAACGGTGCGATCAACGTATGCCGCATCCGCAGCCGCCATGGCGGGCGTGCCGTGGATCTTAAAGCGGCGCACCGCCGTCTGACCTTGATTGCGTTCGACCGCTACCGCGATCTCTTTGCCGTTTTCTGCCGATTTTTCAAAATCGCGGCAGAATGCTGCCATCGGGATAAAGCCCGGATCCAGTACCGGAAGATTTTTTACTTGAATTTCTAATCCGTATGCGTTCATTCTACAAAAGACTCCTTTTGCTATATGATATATTCATTATAGCAAACGAAATGTAAGAATGCAAACCCTATTGGACGCGATTTTTTCAAATTTCGTTACTTTTTGTACCAAAAAACGCATATACATCTTTATACAGAGAACAAAGGAAAGGACTGCTTATAAAATGAACGATTTTTTTCCGGAAGGCGTGTTACTGAATACCACGGCGAATCGCCGCCGTACGGGGACGGCAAGCGCACTTGCCGAAGCGGCGATGGAACAACAGGTAGTGGAAGCGCGTGCGGTCTTATGCGACAGCGATCATAATCTGCACGTCGAGTTACCGTGTATGCAAGGAGTCATCCCGCGTGAGGAAGGCGCCGTCGGCATTGCCGAGGGGGTTACCCGTGACATTGCGCTTATTTCGCGGGTGAGTAAGCCCGTGAGTTTTTTGGTGACGGGTTTTGATTTCACCGAAGACGGCAGACGTCGCGCCGTCTGTTCACGGCGCGCGGCACAAGAAAAATGTCGCCGCGAATACATCGAAACGCGCCGCCCCGGTGACGTGGTGGAAGCCAGAGTGACACGACTTGAAAGTTTTGGCGCATTTTGCGATATCGGATGCGGGATTCCCGCGCTGTTACCGATCGCGAGTATGTCGGTCAGCCGTATCGCACATCCCGCCGATCGGTTGTGTGTCGGTATGGATATTTACGCGGTCATCACCTCTATTGAGGATAACCGCATTTGCCTCTCCCAGCGGGAATTGCTCGGTACGTGGGAAGAAAACGCCGCACTATTTGAACAGGGAGAAACCGTTGCGGGCGTGGTACGTTCGGTGGAGGATTACGGGATTTTTGTGGAACTGACTCCCAACTTGGCGGGACTTGCCGAGCCGCGCCCGGGTGTGCGCGTCGGTCAGCACGCGGGGGTGTATATCAAGAACATTTTAGCGGAAAAGATGAAACTGAAACTGGTGCTCATCGATGCCGAGGATTGTCACGAACTCCCGCCGCCGCTCAAGTATTTCATCACGGACGGACACATCGACCGCTGGGTTTATTCGCCCCCGCACTGCGGCAAAATCATCCAAACGATCTTCGAATAAAAAAGCCGAGCGCATCGCGCTCGACTTTTCATTTTGTTAGCCTCCCTCTTTGAGGGAGGGGGACCGCCGTCAGGCGGTGGAAGGAGTAACTCCCCCGGAAGATTACTGATAAAACCGTTTGTGCAGTGCGTCGGCAACCGCTTTCATCTTATCGGGATCCACCTTTAAGATCTGACGGTCGTACGTGAGCAGTCCGTTGGTTTCGTCCTCTACGTCGCTGACCTGCGTGAGCACCGTGGCGCAGAGTCCCTTGTCGATCATCGGCATCACTTCTTGCTCGTACAACGCGATCAACGCAGTTTCAAACTGCGCGGCATCCGTAAAGAAACGGTAACCGTACGTGTCGTCTAAATTGAAAGCGTGGTCGGGAATTTTACAGGAATATCCGCCGAATTCCGATAACACCATCGGACGTCCTTTGACGGGACGAAGCTTGATCTTTTTGAAATACACGTGATCGCTCTCCACGTCGCTTTCGCGCGTTTTGAACCAACCGGAGGTGGTATCGTACACGCGGGTGGGATCCAGTGCTTTCAAGCTTTGATACCAATAGGCGGTATCAAACTGTCCCCATCCCTCGTTAAAGATGGTGTAATACACCACCGAGGGGTGATTGTACAGCGTGCGGAGAATACCCGCAGAGGTTTCCTCAAACGCCATACGTTGCGCCAAGGTCGCGCTGTGCTCCACACCGCGGCGCAGTCCCGCGGTCGGCAGAGCGGTATCTAAAAGGAACCGATACTTGCCGTTGTTGATCATATCCTGGAAAACGACCATACCGTACTTGTCGCAGTAGTAGTAGAACAGATCGGGCTCCAACTTAATATGCTTTCGCAGCATATTAAAACCGCAAGCCTTCATTTGCTTAATGTCATTCATAAAGCCTTTCGGCGAAGCGGGGAGGAAAATGCCGTCGCTGTAATATCCCTGATCCAGTAAGCCGTGGAAGAAATACGGCTTGCCGTTGAGCAACAGATGTTTTCCGTCGCTCGATATGGTACGCAGACCGAAATACGTGGATACGCGGTCGCGTCCCGAGAGAATGTCCAGTGAATACAGATGCGGGCGTTCGGGTGTCCACAAAACGGGATTTTTCACGTTCAAGCGGAAACTGTCACCCGTGAAATGAATTTCCTGACCGTCAAACAAGAGCGTTTTTTCGCTCATACCGCCGACAACGACAATGTCAACACCGTTAAGGTCGGGCGTGATCTTGACGGATTCAATGTACCCGTCGGGGACACTTTCCAGCCACATCGTCTGCCAGATACCGCTGATTTTCGTATACCACATACCGCCGCGCTTATCGGTTTGCTTGCCGTACGGCAGATTACGATCCAGCGGATCGCGCACCTCCACGCGCAGATGGTTTTCGCCGTCGTGAATGTGAGCGGTCACGTCAAACGAGAACGGCAGATACCCGCCCGTGTGCGAGCCGACGTTCTGACCGTTGACGTATACCGTCGCCACCTGATCCACCGCCCCGAAATGCAAGAGCACGCGATCTCGGATAAAGTCGGGTTGCAGATAAATATCCTTTTCGTAAATGAGCAGATCGTCTTTCTCAATCGTGCGTTCCACGCCCGACAAACGACTTTCGGGCGCGAAGGGGACGACGATTTTACCCGCGTAGGTCACCTCGCCGCCGTTTTCGATCTTAAAATCCCACGTGCCGTTCAAGCAGCAATACGAGTCACGCTTTAATTGCGGGCGGGGATACTCGGCAAACGGAATACCCGTCTCGGACAGTTCGTCCTCAAACGGCGTTTTGAGCGATACTAATCGCGGTGCGCGCTTGATGAGCAGTAAGAGCGGCAATACCAAGACGAGCGCGATCGCCGCCGCCAAAAAGATGTTTTCATTCGGTACAAAGGAGGTCGTGCCGTCGCCGTTGACGATCACCTCGGCATTTTGCAAGACGGTCTTGCCGATGAACGGACCGACCACACCGGGAATCAGCACTTGCGAGAAGATACGCACGCCCTGCAACTGTCCCGCTTTGCCCGCGGGGGTGTTCTCGCGGATGAGCGCGCCGAATACCGCCATTCCCGCCAAATATCCACTCATCATCAAAAGTGAGCCGATGAAGACGGGCAGCGTGGTGCGAGTGAGATACAGTACGGCGTATCCGACGAACAACGCGGCAATGGCGAGCAATCCCGAAAAACGGAAGCCCTTTTTATCGTACACCTTACCCCACAGCGCGGTGACGACCGAGGCGATGATAATGGCGGGCGCCATAATCAGCACGTAATCGGTCATCCCCAGCGAGACCTCATAGTACAAAATGAGGTACGGCATAAAGATCTGAATGGAAATGTTAAACAGAATAAACGCGGCGAGTGCTACGTATAACGTGGGATTCTTGCGAATGGTTTTCGGGCGGAAGCCGTATATGATCGTGGCGAAATACGGCTCTTTAGTGGGGGTGATCGCGGGCTCTTTGATTAAGAAGAGCCCTAACACACCGATAACGAGTACCGCTATACCGATAATGGTGAACACCAGTGTCCAGCCGGCGGGCTGATCCAAATTGACGAACATAAACCCGCCGAACACCACCAAGATGGATACCAGCGGCATCATGGCGTTGATGCCCTCTGCCGCGCCGCGGTTGGTGGAATCGGTGGAATCGGTCAACCACGCGTTAAACGCGGCGTCGTTCGCGGTAGACCCGAAGAAGGTCATCACGCAGTCTAAAATAATCGTCAGCGAGATACATACCGCCGTTAGGTTGGTCGTTACCGCGGCAACGGGGTCGATCACACCGTTCGATAAAAAGACAAAACTGAAAATCGAAATACCCCATAAGATATAGCCGACACAGATAAACAACTTGCGTTTACCGATTTTATCCGACAACGCGCCCATTAGCACCGTTGTCAGCGTGGCGGTGACGGCAGACGCCGCGACCATCGCGGAAATATCGGCGGCGGTGGCGTGGAACAGTTTGTAGATAAATACGTTGAAATACATATTTTCTACCACCCACGCGACCTGACCCATCAAGCTGAAAACAGTCAGCGCGCACCAAAAGCGGGGAGAGAGTTTGGTTTTCATGCGAGAACCTCCTCCAAAAAATTTTCACATCCTGTCCAGTATAGCATATTCAACCAAAAAATGCCATAGTTTGACAAAAAAGAGTCGGTCTTTCGACCGACTCTTTTCGACTTATTTCTTTGTCTTGGGTTTGCGGATCTTGTTGAGCTTTTTGTTCAGTGCCAACAGATCTTCTTTGGTGAACTTCACGTCCATCATACCGCCCGCCATCGTGATGAGTCGCAGCACGGTAAAGCCGTTCATCATCGTCATCATTTCGGGGGTAACCTCAAAGCCGGCGGCTTTTTTCTTTTCGCCTTTTTTCTTGCCGCCGAGCATTTTGCCCATCAGCTTGACGAAGATCAACTTACCGCGGAACGTGCTCAGCACAGCGCCCATCGAATCGTTAAGCGACAAGCGACCTTCGGGCGCCTCAACGTCAAACCAGTTGAGGATGGCGCCTTCTTCGCGCAGACGGTAGTCCTCGTTGAACTCGTCCACTTTGCGGATGACGCTTTCATCTTTGCAGTCGCCCGCGACCGCTTCGAGTTTGGTTTCACCGACGTTCGGCACGTCAAAGTAGAAGAAATGATCCTCTGCGGCTTTCTTGCCCAGGCTTTCGCCGTTTGCAAACAATTCAACCTCGGGCAGGTTGGAATACACCGTAACTTTCGTTACGTCCTCCACACGGTCGATATACCGCTTGCCGCACAGATGCACGAACGGATCATCCGACAACCACGCTTTGTACGCATAGAACGAATCCTTTTTATACTTGCGGTCAAAGGTGATAAGACCTTTGTGGTTCTGACCGTTCTCGCCGCCCTCGTTACGCGCATCCGCGCCGAAGTCAAACATATTCCATACGTGGGTTGCCCACATATATTTACGGGAGAACCACTGCTTGATGAGTTCTTCGTGGTAGAACGCTTGATATTCCTCGGTGTAGTCGCCCTGACGCGGATCGGAGGTGTGCCAGTTGAGCGCCTCGCAACCGTACTCGGAGCAACCGATCGGAATGGTGGGATGCATCGCGTGGAACTTATCAAACCACGGACCGTTCATATCGGTGTCGCCGCCGTACCAACCGAAATAGTGGTTGTACGACACGACGTCGGGGATCTGCAAATACGGATCGTCCATCTTGCACATCGACACCGCCGCAATGGTGGTGAGTCGGGTCTTATCCATCTCGTGGCACAGATCGTTGAGTATACGGTGATTTTCCAGCAGATCCTCGCTGCTGCCGCCGATGGAGATCTCGTTGGACAAGCCCCACACGACGATGGACGGGTGGTTATAGTTCTGGGCGACGAGTTCTTTCATCTGCGAAATGGTGTTCTCGCGACCGCCCTCCATATGTTTGGAAATGTACGGGATCTCCGCCCAGATCACCAAACCGCGCTCGTCGCACAGATCGTAAAAATACTGATCGTGCTGATAGTGCGCCAAACGAATGGTGGTCGCACCCATCTCACAAATGAGGTCGATATCCTCTTTGTGATGTTCGGGGGTGAGCGCGTTACCAAATCCCCAGCGATCCTGGTGACGGGATACGCCGCGCAGCGGATATTCCTCGCCGTTCAAGATAAAGCCGTTATCGGGATCGATCTTAAACGTGCGGCAACCGAAACGCGTGCAAACGTTGTCGATGACCTCGCCGTTTTCAAGCAATTCGGCTTCGCAGCAATACAAATACGGATCCTTTTTACCGTGCCACAGATGCACGTTTTCAATGGTGAACTCCGCTGCCGTATCCGCCGTTTCCACCTGTGCGATCTCTTTTTCCGCCGCATCATAAAGCGTGTAACGGATGGTTTGTCCGTCTTTTTTGTTGGTCAGATAGGTTTCCGCTTTGACGGTGGCATTCTTGCCGTCTACCGTCGGGGTGACCGCGATACCGGGCGCACCGTAGTAGTCCAGATCAAAGTGTGATTCGCTGACCGCAATGATATTCACGTCGCGGTACAGACCACCGTAGAACGTAAAGTCCGCCATCTGCGGATATACCGTGTCGTTCGCGGCATTGTTCACCGCCACCGTGAGCAGCGCACCGTCTTTCGCGTGATCGGTGATGTCTACGCGCCAGGTGGAATATCCGCCGTCGTGGTGGGCGAGGTTTTCACCGTCGATGTACACGTCAGCCGAGGAGTTCGCACCACGAATTTCCAAATAATAGCGATCCGCTGTCGGCAGATCTGCCGCCTTGATCACTTTTGCGTAATACGCAGTACCGCGATAATAATCGCTGCCGCCGTCCTGACCGTCAACCGCGTTCCAAGAATGGGGGAGATTCAACACTTCCCAGTCGGCGGGGAGCGCCGCAGGTACGTCGGTCGCGTCTTTGCTGAATGCCCAACCGGCATTGTAATTCATAATTGTTCTCATAACGTATCCTCCGTATCAAAATGTCCGACCGCAATGTGCCGTCGGACATTTATAATCGATTTACTTATTCTGCGGCTGCATCGCGGCCGAGTTCTTCGTTCATTTGGGCGAGTGTTTTCTTATCGAGGTTATACACCAGCGCCAAACCGACGAATTGCATCAATGCCGAGAACAGGAAGGTAGCCGCCACGAGGTAACGCATGTTAATGGCAACCGCCCATGCCTGATTACCTTCGTCCGCACCCACGTAACCGAGTGCCACCATGATGATGAGAATGAGCGAGGGACCAATGCCCTGTGCCAACTTACGGAAGAAGGAGTGCAAGGAATACACGGTGCCTTCCTCGCGCTTGCCGGTTTTCCACTCGTTGTAGTCGATCGCGTCACCCATCATTGCCCACGAAACAGTGGAATAGATGCCAAGGCCCAAGCTGTATACGAGCTGGCAGAGAATATACACGATCAAATCCAAACCGGTGTTGTCGGGGGTGATGATAAACAAACCGAGCGAAGCCACCACCGAGCAAATGGAACCGAACGTTGCGAGTTCTTTTTTGCCGTATTTGGCAACCATTTTACGTGCCAAGGGGGTAAAGACGACGATCGGGATCATCGCAAACAACTGCACGACACCCGAAATCTGCACGTTTTTGAAATAGGACTGGAAGATAACCGTCACAGCGGTGGTAGAGCCTTGCATACCGATGAACATACCCATCGCGGCAAGCGTTGCACCCACGGCGGGGCGGTTTTTCATAAAGTTGCCGAAAGCCTTGAACACGTTGAACTTTTCCTGCTGTTCATTCAGCGCCACCGAGGTATCCACGCGGATGGTGGTGTTCTTGATCATAAATTGGAAGCAGATAAAGCCGAGCGCGCCCATAATCAGCGCGGCGATGAACACGCGCTCACCGATGAGGTTGTTGTCTTTATCGTAAATGATAAAGGGGAGAATGACCATCGGGAGCATATTGCCGAAGATGGAACCGATCGAACGCCACGCCGACAGAGAAGCGCGGTCTTTAACGTCATTGGAAATGAGCGACAACAGCGAGCCGTACGGAACGTTCGCTACCGTGTAGAAGGCATCCCATACTACGTAGCCGGCGATAAAGATGATGGCTTTTGCCCACGTGGAAGCGTTCGGGAACGGCAGGAAGCAGCACGCGCCGCCGACGATCAAACCGATGGAACCGAGCCAAATGTACGACAAAAACTTGTTGCGTTTATACGTGTGCTTGTCCGCGTCAATGATGGAACCGATCAGCGGATCGTTGATAGCGTCCCATACCTGAACGACGATGAGTAACAGGGCATACCAAAGGTCCATACCCATAAACTGTGTCCAGAAAATGGACATTGTGCCTTTGAGCGCGAAGCTCATGTTACAGCCGAGGTCACCTGCCGCGTAAGCAAGACAATCTCGCATACCGAATTTGCGGGGGGCAGTGGTTTGTGTAGCCATTGAAAATTCCCTCCAATATTGTTAAAAATTTAACTACATACAGTATACCAGTAAACGGATGTGGTGTCAATCAAAAACCGCCGAGAAAAGATGGTAATATTGCAAAAAGAAACGGCCTTTCGAATCCCTCCCGTTTATCAAGTTGTGAACGCGGTTGAGCTGAATTCTCACCCTACTTTTTTGCGGGAAATTCCGTTTTAAGTCTTGCAAAACGGAGGAAAACAGTGTACAATAACAATGATTTATATCCGCCCGTGGCGAAGCTGGATATCGCAGTGGATTCCGATTCCAAAGGCCGGGGGTTCGAATCCCTCCGGGCGGGCCAAAACAGAAAAGCACTACCCCTTGCGGGTGGTGCTTTTTTGTTTGCACGGAGGGATTCAAAAGGGCGTTAAGAAAACAGTCCGGTGGACTGTTTTTAGCCCGTCGCGTTGCACCGCCCTACCGCATTGTACCGAAACTCATAGACGAGAACCATCAACCACCTTGTACAATGCCCTCCGGGCGGGCCAAAAAAGAGAGCGTAACCGTATGGGTTGTGCCCGTAAGGATACAACCCATATTTTTTGTTTCAGAAAAAGAATTTCTAACGAAATCGTGAGAAAGATTGATTTTTAGAGGTTAATATGCTATAATTTGAATAACCCATTTTTGTGTAGTGGAGTTATAGTGTGTGGAGGTAGACTCGTGGCTGTCTGTTATAACAACCTTTGGAAGTTGCTTATTGATAAAAACATGAATAAAACCGAACTCAAGGAAGCGGCAGGAATTAGCTTTAATGTTATGGCTCGAATGGGAAAAAATGAAACCATTTCATTTGAAAGCATTGAGAAAATATGTGCGGCTCTTAATTGTAATATAGGGGATATTATAGAGGTTGTTCAAAAAGATCAGACCACAGTAGTAAGGAAACCATTTACCACTATTGAACTTTTTGCTGGTGCCGGTGGATTAGCCCTAGGCATTGAAAATGCAGGGTTTGATACAATCGGCTTAGTCGAGTTTGATAAAGATGCCGCAGATACTTTAAAGTGTAACCGCCCAAATTGGCGTGTTATTAACGATGATATTGCTAATATCACTTGCCTTGACTTGAAAGAATATTTTGGACTTGCGAAAGGCGAACTGGACTTATTGTCTGGAGGCGCACCGTGCCAAAGTTTTTCTTATGCAGGAAAGCGGCTTGGATTGGAAGATGCACGCGGAACGTTGTTTTATCACTACGCTAAATTTTTAGAGCAACTTCAACCAAAAATGTTCTTATTTGAGAATGTACGTGGTTTGTTGACTCACGATAAAGGTCGCACATACGAAACTATTATCGATATTTTTGAAAGTACTGGATATACAATTCAAAAGCAAGTATTAAACGCTTGGGATTATGGTGTAGCGCAAAAGCGGGAACGTTTGATTACAATCGGAACAAGAAATGATTTGGCAGATAAGATTACATTTACATTTCCGACTCCCCACAAATACAAACCAGTATTAAGAGATATTTTGCTGGATTGTCCTAAAAGTGAAGGAACACCATATTCGGCCTATAAACAAAAAATCTTTGAAATGGTTCCTCCAGGTGGGTATTGGAGAGATATACCCGAAGATGTTGCAAAAGAATATATGAAAAGTTGTTGGTATATGGAGGGTGGTCGAACTGGTATTTTAAGACGTTTGAGCCTAAATGAGCCTTCTCTTACTGTTTTGACTTCACCTAGTCAGAAACAAACAGATCGTTGCCACCCGTTAGAAGCTCGACCTTTTACTATTCGTGAGAATGCACGTTGTCAGAGTTTTCCTGATGATTGGCAATTCTGCGGCAGTGTAGGTCAGCAATACAAACAAGTGGGTAATGCTGTCCCTGTTAATTTGGCTTATGATATAGCCATGAAAATCAAAGAAGCATTGGAGTGTTTATGATGTGGAATTTGTCTTTTATAAGTGAAGAAGATTTTACAAACCATGTAAAAGCAACTATTGAAAAGTACGGTGAGAAACTTGAATCCTTTGATCTGAAAAGATTTAACAAAAATATTATTGATCCTATCAAGTTGATTTTTGATAAAACTGTGTATCAAGCATCTTGGGATGAGATTGTAAGTAATGAGATTTTCAGACAAAGAGATAAGTCCAATAATAATGACATTGGATATTTTCACCAGAGAATCTTTCAGTATATTACAAACTGCCACGTTCCGCCGAATGGTGAAGAAGGGGGATGGGATGTGATATATGAAAATGAAACTGGAATAGAAATCCCCGATGCCGGAAGCGTTCATACTGTATATGTCGAGATGAAAAATAAGCATAATACAATGAATTCTGCATCCGCCGGAAAAACCTTTATCAAAATGCAAAATCAGTTGTTAAATGACGATGACTGTGCGTGTTTTTTAGTTGAGGCAATTGCACAACGCTCTCAGAATATCAAGTGGGAAACTACTGTTGATAAGAGAAAAGTTGGCCATAAACTGATTCGCAGAGTCAGCCTTGATCAATTTTATGCCTTGGTAACAGGACAAGAAGATGCTTTTTATCAAATGTGTATGGTTCTACCCTCTGTTATTGAAAAAGCCGTAAAAGAACTTGAAGGTTCTATCGTACCACACGATACAGTAATTGACGAACTGAAAGCATTAGCATCCGAGCAAAACATTGAATCTGAGGATTTGGCTATCGCGATGGCAGCATATATGTTAGGATTCAAAACTTACAAAGGGTTTTAGGTTCTCCTAAAGTTTTGAAAAATGTGCCGTACATTTTCCCTGCTTGTTACGGTATAAGACAAAATTAAAAGCTGTGTAGAAAATTTCTACACAGCTCTTTTACTGTCCTTTAGAGTACAACGCCTAAGGTGGCGCTCTCTTTTTCGTTCGGAGGGATTCGAAACTTCAATAAATTTTCTTTACTTATCCCTTTTTATTTGCTACACTAATGATAGAATAATCCGAAAGGGGTTTGACACGATGGAAACGTTACAAAAAAGGTACGGACTGCCGACCGCGATCTGTATGGTGGTAGGCACCGTCATCGGATCGGGCGTCTTCTTCAAGGCGCAAAACGTGTTGCAGGCGACGGGCGGCAATATGCCGATCGGTATTCTCGCGTGGGTGATCACGGGTTTATTGATGATCATCTGTTCGTTGCAATTTGCGATGATGGCGACCAAATACGAAAAGGTGAGCGGCGCGGTGGACTATGCCGAAGCCACGTGCGGCAAATCGTACGCGTACTATCTCGCGTGGTTTTTGGTGAACATCTATTATCCCGCGATGACCTCCGTTCTCTCGTGGGTATCCGCGCGGTATTTCGGGGAACTGTTCGGTTGGCATCTTGCCGGTGCCGAGGTGTTGGCGCTTGCGGGCTTCTTCCTGGTTGCGTCGTATACGATAAATGCCCTTTCTCCGAAACTCGCAGGTAAATTTCAAGTCAGCGCCACGGTGATCAAACTCATTCCGATTTTCTTAATGGCGATCGTCGGCACCGTGGTCGGTACGATCAACGGCACACTTCCCACGAACTTCCAAACTGTCGTCACGGAAGCGACGGGCGGTGTCGGCGGCGGTTTGTTTGCGGCGGTGGTTGCCACCGTGTTCGCGTATGAGGGTTGGATCGTTGCCACCTCCATCAACGCCGAACTGAAAAACGCCAAGAAGACGTTGCCGCTCGCTTTGGTGATCGGCTCGTTGATCGTGGTGGCGGCATACGTGCTGTATTACATCGGTGTTGCGGGCGGTGCTACCAACGAAGTGCTGATGAACGAAGGTGCCACTACCGCGTTCACCAACATTTTCGGCGGCGTCGGCGGCGCGATTTTGAACGTCTTTATCGTCGTTTCGTGCCTCGGTACGCTCAACGGCTTGATGGTGGCGGTCACCCGCGGTATGTATGCGATCGCCACGCGTGAAGAGGGACCCAAGCAAGAGCTGTTCCGTCAGATCGATTCCGGCACCAATATGGTTACCAATTCCGCCGTGTGGGGCGTCTTTGTCAGCGCCGCGTGGTTGCTCTATTTCTACGGCGCCAATCTCACGAACGGTTGGTTTGGATACTTCAACTTCGACTCATCCGAACTCCCCGTCGTTACGATCTATGCGCTGTATATCCCGATGTTCATTCGTTGGATGGTGAAAGAAAAAGAACTCGGGTTTGTAAAACGATTTTTGCTGCCGATCCTTTCGGTGTTCGCCTGTGCCTTTATGGTGTTCGCCGCGGTATACGCCCACGGCATCGTGCCGTACTTGGCGGCAGCGGAAGAAGGGAAATTCGCATTCCCCGTACTGTTCTACCTCATTGTTTTCGCCGTTGTTATGCTGATCGGCACCTGCCTCAAACATCCACGAAAGAAATAATGAAAAGCGCCACCCGTGAGGGTGGCGCCTTTTTTATCGTGTTGATCACTCCAACAATCCGGCGCGTTTCAAAGCGGCCTTTGCGTTGGCGCCGTTTAGGGTAAACGAGAAAATGCTATGATCGGATTCTTGCCACGCTCGTTTTTGTTTGAGAAGTGCCCTTGCCACTTCGCTGTACAGATCGGTTTGAAATTCGACGTCAACGTACGTGACCGTCGCGATATCCGTACCGTTTTGATCGTCCAGATGTTTGGCAAGGCGTACCAACTGCGGTGTCGAGGCGTCCTTCAGGTCTGACATAGCGCCAACGTCGACCGTTTCCAGCGTACCGTTTAAGTAGCGGTCGACGTTATACTTGGCAATCAAACTGTCTGCGTTGGCAAGTGCCAGTACCGAAAACGCCGCAACGATCACGACGGCACAGAGGGAAACGGTTTTGATTTTTGAGATAAACCGACCGAGCAAGACGAGGATGAATACCACAGCCAACACCAACATAAACCACGTGGCGTATACCCGCTTTTGTGTCAAACCGTAGAACCGAATGTACATGACCATTTTCGCAACGGCGGTGCTGATAAGCACCAGCGTGCACAAGGAAAAGATCACGGTCAGAACTTTGAGAAGCGGTGAGGAGAATTTGCTTTTCTTCATAAACAGCAAGACCGCAACAATGACCGCGAGATTGATGACGGATACCGAGCAAAGCTGAAAAAATCCTTCTCTTGCATATTCCGCATAACTAAAATTTGGTGGGAGTATACCGGTAAAACTGGAAACGTAATATTGCCATTGCGAAATAAAAAACAACACGTACAGCACAAGTAAGGGAATCACCGCGGTCAAAGCGGTGGACAGAGGCGCGATCTTGACGCGGGCGGATAGAGTACTGCATTTTTCCTCGGTAAAGATGTCGTTGCCTTTTTTGTCCGTGGAAGAGATGTACAGACCGTACAAATACATCCCGATCGGAACGGCAAACGCCGAACTGAAAATGTGCGAAAATATGTTGAACTCTCCAAAATCGAAAAGCCGTTTCACCAGATCCGAAAAGCCTTTATCATAAGACAACAGTACCAGTACGACGCCGGTGGGGATAATGGTAATGCCAACACCAATTGCCACTTTCAAAAGGGCGCTCAGCGTTTTGCGGTTGCGTCCGTGGAACATACCGCGAAACAATTCGAAATCCCCAAACGAATAAAACGGCATTAAGAACAGTGCTTTTACCCAATCGGCAAGCAACAGGGAAGAAAAGCCGGGTTTTAACGAGTTGCCCGTGGCGGCATAGAGAAAATACCCGTATGCCCCCAACGCGTATACGTAGGCAAAAAAGTGGATAAAGGCATTGGAAGACAGTATTAACGAGACGGATGCCGCCAATCCCGAGATCATGGCCGCAAGCGGCATGCCGAGCAATCGAATGCCCTTTGTTTTCATAAAAACCGCCGTAAACCCAAACAAGACAACGATGAGCAGCATGCCGCCCAAAGGATTTTCATTGACGGGAAGCGTGCGGCACAGTAAGTATGCCGTTATGTATGAGAACCAAGCAAAGAGAACGTCGTGCACGGAAAACTCACGGCTGGTTTTCTGCTGCTCAATGGGGTGTTGTTGTTCCATAATTTTTCTCCTTTACGTTTCTTCGAAAATGATGTGAGTGCCTGATTTGAGACTTCATCATACACCATTACTTTTTCTTTGTCAATATATTTTTATCGAAAAACGATAAAAATTGTGATTTGAGCAATGAAAAGCGCCACCCGTGAGGGTGGCGCCTTTTTTATGCATTCAGTTGTTGTTCGCGCCGCCTGACCGATGCGGGATCCGCTTCGGGGATGTCGGCAAAGGGGAACGGGATCTTAAGATCGTCGTATTTCACTTGACAGATCTTGCGAAACGGGAGCAATTCCACGCTGTCCACGCACGCGTACGTGTCGGCAAGCGCTCCCAGCGCGGTGTCATTCTCCTTCGTATCGTTGATGGTGGGAATCACCACCTGCCGCAGCGTGGTGGGGATTTTCATCTCGTTTAACAGTTTCAAAAAATCCAGTGCGCGCCCGTACGGCATCCCAACGTGACGGCGGTAGAGCGCATCGTCGGTGTATTTGATATCCAGCAGTACACGGTCACAATGTAGAAGCACACGGCGCACGTCGTCGTTTATGCATACGCCCGACGTATCCAAACACGTGTGTATCCCGCGTTCGTGGCACAGACGGAACACTTCGGCGGCAAAGGGGGCTTGTACGAGCGGCTCTCCGCCCGACAGCGTGATTCCGCCCTTGTCGCCAAAATACTCGCGAAACGATGCCGCTTTGTTCACCAGTGCTTCTGCGGTGTATGCCGTACCGCGTTCAGGCTCCCACGTGTCGGGGTTGTGACAGCACGAGCACCGCAACGGGCAACCCGACAAAAACGCCACAAACCGCACACCGGGACCGTCCACCGTACCGAGCGACTGGATGGAATGAAGATACCCTGTCATATTATAACGCTCCGTGGAACGTGCGGTTGATGACCTCGCGCTGTTGTTCGCGGGACAACTTGTGGAAATGCACCGCATAACCCGATACGCGAATGGTCAGATTCGGGTAATCCTCGGGATGCTCATACGCTTTGAGCAGTGTTTCGCGGTTCATCACGTTAACGTTGATATGGTGCGCGCCCTTGGCAAAATAGCCGTCCAAAATGGTGACGAGGTTATCCACACGCTCGTCGTCGGTTCTGCCGAGCGCTTCGGGCGTGATGGAGAACGTGTTGGACACACCGTCGCGGCAATCGTCGTAACTGATTTTTGCCACCGAGTTGAGCGACGCGAGCGCGCCGTTTTCCTCGCGGTTATGCAAGGGGTTGGCACCGGGCGCGAACGGCGCACCGGCGGGTCTGCCGTCAGGGGTAGCTCCGGTATGTTTGCCGTACATCACGTTGGAGGTGATGGTCAGCACCGACAGCGTATGCTCCGCTTCGCGGTAGGTTTTGGCGTGACGCAATTTAAGAATGAAATCGTGCGTCAATTCCTGCGCAATGCTGTCCACGCGATCGTCGTCGTTGCCGAATTTCGGGAAATCACCTGCGCGTTCAAAGTTGACGATATAGCCATCCTCGTTCTTAATGGGGGTGACGGTGGTATGCTTGATCGCGCTGAACGAGTCGGTCACCACCGACAATCCCGCAATACCGAACGCCATAAACCGATGCACGTTGGTATCGTGAAGCGCCATCTGCGTTTTCTCGTACGCGTATTTGTCGTGCATATAGTGAATGATGTTCATCGTGTTGACGTAGAGTTTTGCCAGCCACGTGGTATAGATCTTGTACCGCTCCATCACGGATTCGTAATCCAACTGTTCCATCACCGGCATTTGCGGACCGATCTTGATACCCGAAGAGGTGTCGTATCCGCCGTTGATGGCGATGAGCAACAGTTTTGCCAAGTTACACCGCGCACCGAAGAACTGCAACTGCTTGCCGAGTTTCATTGCGGATACGCAACAGGCGATCGCGTAATCGTCGCCGTAGATGGGACGCATCAGATCGTCGCTTTCGTACTGAATGGAATCGGTATCCTTGGATACCTTCGCGCAGTAGCGCTTAAACGCTGCGGGCAGGTTTTTCGACCACAGGACCGTCAAGTTCGGTTCGGGTGCCGAGCCGAGCGTATACAGCGTATGCAGCATACGATAGGTGGTTTTGGTAACGAGCGAACGTCCGTCCTCGCCGGCACCGCCGAGCGCCTCGGTGATCCACATCGGATCGCCGCCGAACAACTCGTTGTATTCGGGCGTGCGCAGATGCCGCGCCATACGCAGTTTCATTACGAAATCGTCCATGAGTTCCTGCGCGCCTTCTTCGGTGAGAACGCCGTTTTCAATATCGCGCTGAATATAAATGTCAAAGAACGTGCTCACGCGACCGAGCGACATCGCGGCGCCGTTTTGCTCCTTGATCGCGCCGAGGTAAGCAAAATACGTCCACTGGATCGCTTCGCGTGCATTCGCGGCAGGACCGCTGATATCAAAGCCGTACAGGGCGGCCATTTCTTTCAAATATCCCAAGAAGGTGATCTGCTGATACAGTTCCTCGCTCTGGCGCGTCTGGAACGTGTCAAAATACGTTTCTTCGAGTGCGCGTTTATCGCGGCGTTTCTCCTCGATCAGGCGATCTACACCGTACAGTGCCACGCGGCGATAATCACCGATGATACGACCGCGGCCGTACGCGTCGGGAAGCCCCGTGATAACGTGACATTTACGCGCGGCGCGCATTTCATCGGTATACGCACGGAACACGCCGTCGTTGTGCGTGGTGCGATACATAAATTCTTCTTCCACCTTGCGGCTGAGTTTATAGCCGTAGGCTTCGCACGCATTACGCACCATACGCATACCGCCGAACGGATTGACACCGCGCTTTAACGGACGGTTGGTCTGCAAGCCGACGATGATTTCGTTGTCACGATCCAGATAACCGGGTGCATATCCCGTCAGCGTGGAAACGGTATCCACGTCAATATCCAGCACGCCGCCGAATTGCTGTTCCAACTTAAACAGCGATTGCAGACGCTCCATCAGTGCCTTGGTACGGGGCGTAGCATCGGCGAGAAATCCCTCGTCGCCGGTATATTCCGCATAATTGCGCTGAATAAAATCGCGCACGTTAATTTCATCCTGCCAAGCACCGGCAGTAAAACCTTTCCAATTCTGATGCGTCATACGTCATACCTCCAAACAAAAAAGGCAAATCCAGTTGACACTGAATTTGCCCAGACGGTCGGCCATATCCTTTTACACTCCACCGCAGTATTCTGCGTTATCCGTCAGTCATGTAAAAGCGTTATGTTAAGTATATCGAAATTTCGGCAAATTGTCAACTTTTCATTTGAAAAACAAGGGAAGCTTTTCAAGGAAAACAATATCGGTGCGGTCGGCGGCATCTCCCTCGGCGAGGAACGCGCACGCGGCGGCTTCCAAGCCACCCGCTTGTTTAACAAGTTCACGCACCGCGACCAGCGATTCGCCCGTGCTGATGGCGTCGTCCACGATCAGAACGCGCTTGCCGCGCAGTTTTTCCACTTCACTTTCCCCTAAATACAGATGTTGCTCGTGTTGCGTGGTGATCGAGGTGACGACCACGTCCAAGGGGTTGCGCATATACACCTTGACACCCTTGCGCGCGATGACGTACGGTTTTCCCGACTGACGCGCCAGTTCGTACGCGATCGGAATACTTTTGGCTTCAGGGGTTAAAATGACGTCAAATTCCGGCACGCGCTCGAGCAGAGCGGCACATCCCGCCACGGTCACTTCCACGCTGTCAAAGCAGATGAAAGCGGCGATATCCAGCGTATCGCTCACGGCGAACTTTTCCAATTTGCAGGGAACACCCGCAATGGTCATCTTGTAAAATTCCGACATAGTTAACACTCCTTTACGCGTCCAACCACGCGTCTAATTGTTCTTTGGTGCGGTAGCCGATGACGCTGTCAACGAGTTTACCGTCTTTAAAAAGAAGCAGGGAAGGGATACTCTGAATACCAAACTGCATCGCGAGCGGGCCTTCCTCGTCGACGTTCACTTTGCCGACTTTCAAGGTTTCGGCGCGTTCCTCGGCGATCGCTTCCACGGCGGGCGCGATCATACGGCACGGACCGCACCACGTTGCCCAAAAATCCACCAGCACGGGTACGTCGGATTGTAACACTTCTTTTTCAAAATTTGCACTTGTCAATACGAGTTCCATTGTTATTTCTCCTTATAATACAGCATACAGTGGCAGTATCCCTCAAACTCGGGATCCTTGATCTGCTCACGAAATTCCTTACAGATACATTTGTTTTCCTCGGTGCGCTCGACACGGCACGGGCAATACCCGCCCGTTTGCTCGAGCCCCTCTTTGATTGCCTTGACGATGGCCTCGTCGGGGTTGAAGGTTACTTTCATCGTATCACCTCACTGCTATTATACCATACTCTTTTGACAAGTACCAGCATTTTATTGATTTTTCTTCCGCAAAATGCTACAATACCAAACGGAGCGTGATGATATGATCTTAAAACTGTTTCTGACGTTTTTGAAGATCGGCGCGTTTACGTTCGGCGGGGGTTACGCAATGATCCCGTTGATCCAACGCGAGATCGTGGAAAAGAATAAATGGTTGAGCGACGAGGACATTCTGGACATTATCGCCATTGCGGAATCCACACCCGGTCCTATCGCCATCAACTCGGCGACCTTCGTCGGCTACAAGGTGGCGGGGTTTTTCGGTGCGTTTTTCTGCACGCTTGGCGTGGTGCTGCCGTCGTTTGTGATTATTTTATTGATCTCGTTTGTACTGGATCAGTTCAAGGCGACCACCGCGGTGCAATACGCGTTTAACGGTATCCGCGCGGGCGTCTTGGCTCTCATCTTAAAAGCGCTTATCAATATGTACAAGAAATGTCCCAAGGGAACGGTATCGTATATCGTCATCGCGGCATCCTTTATCTGCGTGGCGGTGTTTGACGTAAACGTGTTGCTCGTCATCATCGGTTGTGCCGTGTTTGGTCTTGTCACCTCGCTTTTAGCAGAAAAGAGGTGCCAAAAATGATTTTCTTACAGTTGTTTTTGACGTTTTTCAAAATCGGCGCCTTTACCTTTGGCGGCGGCTACGCGATGTTACCGCTCATTCAAAAAGAGGTGGTTTCGCTCGGCTGGATGGAAAACGAAACCGTCCTTAACTTCATTGCGGTCAGCGAATCGACACCCGGTCCGTTCGCCATCAATATGGCCACCTACGTCGGGCAGGCAATGGGCGGTCAGTACGGCTTATGGGGTAACCTGTTCGGTGCGTTTTGCGCCACCCTCGGCGTGGTACTGCCGTCGTTCATCATCATTTTACTGGTTGCCCGATTCTTTGAAAAGTTCAAAGAAAGCCACATCGTCAAAGGCTGTATGACGGGACTTAAACCCGCCGTCATCGGCTTGATCGGCTCGGCAATCGTGTCCAATGCCATCACCGTGTTTTTCCCCGTCGGCATATCGCTTGCGGTGTTCACCTCGGTGGAATTTATCAGCGCAGCCGTCATTTTCGCGCTTGCCTTGATACTGGCACTCAAAAAAGTTCACCCGATCCTCATCATCGTGTTATCGGCAGCGCTCGGCATCGCGGTAGGGTATCTCTTTTAACGTATACGAAAACGGACTATGGCAACGCCATAGTCCGTTTTTTATTTATCGAGTATTTTAACGTATTGCATCATACCGCTCCAGAAATAATCCGTTGCGAATTCGCTGTATGCCTCGGCGGATACGTATACGAAACATCCCGTCGGCATATCCTTGGCGGCCTCGGCATCCAGCGGCAGCTCATACGGCGGCAAGTGGATCTCCAAGGCGCGCAACGTCGGGCAGTTGGCGAGTGCTTCGGCGGTGAATCCCTTAACAGCCGCCATCTTGTCGATGATCACGCGTTCCAGCACGTTGGAGGCGAAGGCATTGTCCCCGATCAGCACAACGGCTTTGCCGTCGGCATTGCGCGGAACGGTCAGTGTTTTCTGCGTCTTTCCTTCGTCGGATAATCCCACGATCGCAAGACCGCCCGTGACCTCTTCAAAGACAAAATACCGCGCGTTGTCGTCCGTGTCGGTTGGTGTGGGGTCCGTCTTATCCTCCTCTTGCTCGGGAGGATCGTATTTCGGCGTTTCTCCGCTTTTGCCGAGCAGCGCCAGCACGTCGTCCGCAAGTAAGGACGTGCGCTGCAGCGCGCCGCACGAATTCAAGTGGAAATTGGTATCGTAAAAATAATCCGCATCCAAAATGTACGTGTCGATATCACCGAGCAGGGGGAAGGACAATTGCTCGGACAACGCGGCGCAAAAAGCATCCTTTTCCGCGTCGGTGGATACGATGGCATCCTCATTGATGGGCGTAAACCCAAAATACACCGAAGCGCCCCGCCGCGCACAGTGGTCGGCATACTCGTTGAGATAGCCGACGAACGCTTCATCCAACAAAGCGGGTGTCAGCGATACCGTCATAGACGGATCGTAACGGGTCGGCATTTCGTTGCGGGGACGTTCCACCGCAATATCACCGTATTCATTAAACGACGATTTGGCATAAATGCCGGACGGCGACGGTTTACTGTCGGTGCGGTAGAACCGCCATTTTTCGGCGGCAAACGCGGGAAGCGCCGCCAACAGTTTCCCACCGTTCGAGATACCGACGTCCGACAACATCGACAGATCACAGTCCAGCGCTTGCCACATACTGTGCGCGTTGTAATAGAGAGAATAAGTCTGCGCGTTGGTTTCGGGGCAGATGATCACGATATCCCCCTCGCCGATATGTGCGCGGGACATATCCAACATCGCCTTGGTGCCGATAGTGGCGTATAACCCGTAGTTGACGACGGGCATACCGACGTATTCTTCCAACTTTGCCGAATCGATACCGAATGCCAAGTTGGAACCGCCGATCAGCACGAGTTTTTCACCGCGCACCGTTTTCAGGCGCGCGTGTTTCTCTTCCAGTTCCGCCAAAAACGTTTCGTCGTATTGACAGGGTGTTGCCAACACAACGCCCGCCACCGCCACGAACGGCAGTATCAATACGAGAATGGCGAGAAGGCAGAGACAAATCGTTTTTTTCATAGTCGTCCCCACTTTCTCAGAATTGGAAATAGAGAAATGCGCTCGAGCCGCCCTCTGCGAGCAGCATCAGCCACGCGAACAGGATCGCCCACACCAGATATACCGACGTACCGCCAAACAGCGCGGCACCGTTTTCGGAATCGTAGTGTTCCAGCGTAACGCGGCGGTCGAGCATTACCATAATGGCAACGGCGGCTATCACCGTGAGCGTTCCGCTGATCGTCAGTCCTAAATCCGACACGAACGTTGTCGTGCCGACCGTGGTAAACAGTGTTTTGAGCAACACGATAAGATCCGATGTGTTGTTGGCGCGGAAAAAGATCCACGCGAAGCATACCAATACGAACGTGATTGCCGTACGGAATCGTTGCACCGCGACAGAATCGCTGTTTAGACCGATGGTCGCATACAACGCGTTTCGCTTTTTGTACGTCAGTTCACCGACCACGCGATAAATGCCGTGGAGCAACCCCCACAGAATAAACGTCCATTCCGCGCCGTGCCACAAGCCGCTGACTAAAAATACGATCAGCAGATTGATAAGTCCGCGCACGTATCCTTTTCGGTTTCCACCGAGCGGGATATACAAATAATCCTTAAACCACCCGGACAAACTGATATGCCAGCGTGACCAGAATTCACGGATAGTCTTTGCGGAATAGGGGCGATCGAAGTTTTGCATCAAGCGATACCCCATAATACGGGCGCACCCGATCGCGATGTCGGTATACCCCGAAAAATCGCAATAGATCTGTACGGCAAACAGTATGGTGGCGGCAACGATAGCCAACCCGCCCGTTTCACCGGGACGATTATACACGGCATCGACGTATACGGCTACCGTATCCGCCACGACAATCTTTTTGAAAAATCCTGCCAGCATCCGTTTGGCACCGATACACAGATCGCTTCGGTTAAACGTGTGGTCGGCGTGCAGCTGCGGCAGTAAGTTGGCGGGACGTTCGATCGGGCCCGCCACCAGTTGCGGGAAAAACGATACGAACAACGCGTAATAGAGGAAATTGCGTTCCGCTTTTATGTGACCGCGGTACACGTCGATACTGTACGATAACGTCTGAAACGTGTAAAACGAAATGCCGACGGGTAACACCAGCCGAAGCGTGAGATCGGTGCCGAAAAGGCTGCCGATATTGCTTGCCACGAAATTATAATACTTGAAAAAGAATAAGACGGCGAGCGAGGCGACCACCGAGATGACCATCCACGCGCGCTTATACTTCGGTCGTTTTTCAATGAGCAAACCCGACAAGTAGGAAACCGCCGTGGTAAATACGATCAGGAAAAACAGCTTGGCGTTCCACGTCATATAGAAGTAGTAACTTGCGAGTAACAGCGGGATCACCCGATACTTGCGCGGAACGATGAAATTCAAGACGACCACGAGGGGGTAAAACAGTAAAAACTGAATGGAATTAAAGTTCACCGTTTATCCTCCTTTGTCGGCTTGGGCGATAATGCCAACGCCAGAGCGCCGCTGAAAAGCACCGTCAAGAGCGCGTCGGACAACGTTCCGCCGCCAAGCAGGATCACCGTGATCGCGACAGCATGCCCCAACAAACCGACGCCTGTCAGCAGAATATCGACGGTTGCCGAAAGGCGCACTCGTCTGCGAAGCAGATACAACAGCACCTGCCACGCAAGCAAGATAAGGGGGATCGCCGCGAACAACGGCTGTTCAACGTAAATCATAAAAACCTCTTATTTCACACCGATTTTGGCGGCGATGAGATCTTCGGCAAGTTGTTTTGTGTTCAGTTCTCTGCCCACCGTGTTGAGATGATAGTCGGTGTTGTAGAAATACTCGCCGTTATAAATGTAATCTTGCACGTCGGAGATGAGTTTGCAATGCACGGTTTTGGCGATCCATTCGTTGTAGGAGGCATACGCTTCCTCGTTCAAGCTGGACGCTTCAATGTTGTTGCGGTTGAGCGAAGGATAACTGAACACCACCGTCGCCCCCGAATCCTTGGCGCGATCGATCACGCGGTTCAGATGCGGGATATATTCCTCGGGGATGACCGTGCTGTCAAAACGGAAAAAGCCGTTCGCGCCTTTGCGGAAATCGGGCGAGTTCATATCGCTCGTGAGCGTTTGCAGATCGCCGTATTCATCAAGGAATTTATTGGGCTCTTGCCACGACTGGGCGGGCATTTTTCCGGCGACGGTACAATACTGCGCGAAGGCGGTAAACACGCCGGTATAGTCGGAAACGTTGATGTTTTCAAACAAGTTATAGCACGTAGCAAGACCTTGGAACGTCGCGTAAGCCATTTCGGGATTGCCGTTGACGTGGTAGGCGTACGGCCCGTATTGTTCGGGCGAAAAGACCACGACGTCTTTTTTGGATAAGAGGGGAGAAATGGCATCCAGGAACAGCGCCACGTTCATATTGCCGTTGGTGCCGAAATTGACCACGGCATATTCTTTTTGGAAGAGCGTTTGCAGATAATCGGAATCCACACCGTATTGCACACTGGAACCCGCCAACGTCACGATGCGTTTTTGTCCGGCTGTTTGAATCAACCGCTCATACTTTTTGCCGAACGTTTCCAAACTCTTCATATAACGGGGGGCTTGACCGGCGCACAGACGCACCGTTTGAATCGGCGATCCCTCAAACGAGGCATCGCTGACGGTTCTCAACGTATCGTATACCGTCACCGTTTCCAGTTTCGGGCAGGAGGAAAACGCACCCGCCTCAACGGTTTGTACGGAGGAGGTGATATGCACCTCTTTGAGTTTTTTGTTACCCGCAAACGCACCTTCGGCAATGCCCGTTACGGCTTTGCCGTCGATTTCGCGCGGAATATACACTGTTTCATCGTTGCCCGTGTAGGCTGTAACAGATACCGAAAAGTCATCGTTTTCAACGACGGTGAACGCGGCGGGATTGGTTTCGGCGACCCACACGCAATACAACTCTTGCCGTTCGTCGGTTGATTTTAAGCGGAATTTATGTCCGGGGCGGATCAAGTCACCGTCACCGTTTTGATCGTACGAATACCCCAACAGCACGTATCCGTCACGTTCCAAAAGGCCGTCGTCTTCGCGTGCAAACGGCATCGTCCAATAGGAGGTGTCAACAAACGTTTCGAACACGTCGCCTTCCGTCACGGTATAGGCGATGGTGCGCGAATCGGGACCGGATTCCGGCAGCGGCGCGTTGGTATCGTTGCCGCAGGCGGCAAGTGATAACAGCAGCACCGTTGCGGTGATAGCGGCGATCCATTTCTTCATAAAAAAGCTCTCCTTTGTGCATAAACTTTACCGTATTATGATAACAGTTACACGGTAAAAAGTCAACAAATGCGCTACGGGCGATTCATATCCGCGACCGCCCCGACATACAGTGGTAGCGGGAGTGAGAAAGTATGTTCATCTTAAAAAAACGCTGGATCCTCACGGCGCTGTGTTGCCTTTCGTTATTGATAGCATCGCCGCTGATGATCGCGCAGTATGCAACGGCTTGGCAGACCGCCGCGGGCGCGGTGACAAGCTGGGGACTCAGTTTTCAAAACGAGGGCGAGCCGCCCGTCGGCAACGCGGATGCCGCGTACTTAAAACAGTATAACGCGTATTACGTGGGGGATACCTCCACCGAAAACGGCAAAACGCTGTACCTGACCTTTGACGCGGGCTTTGAAAACGGCAACACCGCGCCGATCCTCGATGCGCTGAAAAAGCACAACGCCAAAGCGACCTTTTTCCTTGTCAAAAATTATTTGGATACCGCCCCCGAACTCGTCAAACGTATGGTGGCGGAGGGGCATACCGTCGGCAACCACACGGCGACTCACCCCGATATGTCCAAGATCGCCGATCGCGCCGTGTTCCAAAAAGAACTGACCGATCTGGAGGATGCCTACCGCGCCCTCATCGGCAACGATATGGAAAAACTCTATCGTCCGCCGCAAGGGAATTTCAGCGAATCGAACTTAAAAATGGCGCAGGAGATGGGGTATAACACCTTCTTTTGGAGTTTGGCGTACGTGGATTGGTACGTGGACCGTCAACCCACCCGTGAACAAGCACTCGACAAATTGACGTCGCGGATTCATCCGGGAGCCATCGTCTTGTTGCACAGCACCTCCGCGACCAACGCGCAGATCTTGGATGAATTGCTCTTGAAATGGAAGTCGATGGGGTATCGTTTCGCCCCCTTGCAAGAATTGCTGTAACAACTGCCTGTCCGCTTCCATACACTATCACAAAAAGGGGGCGGCAGATATGTGGGACGTGATCGCAGCGGTGATCGGGTTGTTTCTTGCGGTGTACGGCGCGGCTGATTTGGTGGCGCGGCTGATTTGGCGATTGGTGTTTACGGGAGAGCGGGAAATGCTTATGTTATCGGCGGCGAGCGAGGATGCCGAATACCGCATCCGCCGCTTTGCCGCGTGGATACGGTTGCACCCGTCGGGCGGGTATACTCCGATCGTGCTTCTTGGCGAAGAAGATGCACATTTGCAACGCTTGTGTGAGGAACTGGGGTTGCTTGTTTGTACCGCAAAAGATGATGAAAACGGCTTTACAAGCCTCTGAAAATACGCTATAATAAAAACAGAATATATGTTCGGCGCGAGGTAACAAATGGAGCAAACGGAGCAAGTCTTGTGCGGCGCCGTCGAGCGGGTGGTTTTCCGTAACGAGGAAAACGGCTGGACGGTGCTGGAGCTTGCGGCGGAGGACGAATTCCACAAGGTGGTGGGTGTTCTGCCGAGCACGCAAGCGGGTGAACAGTTAAAGCTGACGGGCGAATGGGTGGAACATCCCAAATTCGGCCGTCAGTTTCGCGCGCACACTTGCGAGCACGAACTGCCCACCGACCGCGACGCGGTGTTCCGCTATTTGGCATCGGGCGCGATCAAGGGTGTCGGACCGGTAACGGCATCGGCATTGGTGGCGCAGTTTGGAGAAGATACCCTGCGCATTATGGAGGAAGAACCCGAGCGTCTGTGTGAAGTACGCGGTATCACCGCATCCAAAGCCGAAAAGATCGCCAAAGAATACCGTGAGCAGTTTGGACTGCGCGAAGTGATCTTGGCATTTTCGGGTTACGGCTTAACGCAAAGCGAAGCCTTGCGCTGTTGGAAACGGTGGGGCGCGCAGACGGTGGATACCATTCGCTCCAACCCGTATTTGCTCTGCTCGACGGGGTTGTACATTTCATTCGACCGCGCGGATGCGATCTGTATGAGTATGGATCGCCTGCCCGACGATCCCCGCCGCATTGAAGCGGGTTTGTTACACGTGTTGCGCCACAACTTGCAAAACGGGCACACGTGTTTACCGTCGGACAAGCTTATCGTCGCCACGGCACAGATGCTCGGCATTGATGCGATCAAAACGGGCGAAACGTTGCAGGATATGGTAACGCAGTTCACGGTACGCACCGAGCGGATCAACGAACAGGTTTTTGTGTTTTTGCCCGCCTTGCATCAGGCGGAAAAATATGCCGCTTCTCGGATTCAGCTGATGGTTGGCTTTCATACCGAGGTAAACGAGCAGATCCGTCGCAATCTGGAAACGATGGAACGGCAAAACGGCATCACCTATCAAGACCGTCAGCGCGAAGCGGTGCTTGCCGCGGTGGAAAAAGGCGTGCTGGTGCTTACCGGTGGTCCCGGTACGGGTAAGACGACGACCATACGCGCCATTATCGCGTTATTGGAAGGGCTCGGTGAGCGGGTAGAGATCGCCGCACCGACGGGTCGTGCCGCCAAACGGATGACCGAACTGACGGGATGTGAAGCGCGCACCATTCACCGCTTGTTAGAGGTGAAATGGGACGACTCCGATACCCCCGTATTTGACCGTAACGAGAAAAATCCGCTGGAAGCGGATGCGCTCATCGTCGACGAGGTGTCGATGGTGGATGCGCTGTTGTTTGAAAGTTTGTTGCGCGCGCTTAAACCCGCGTGCCGTCTTATCCTGGTCGGGGATACCGATCAGTTGCCCGCGGTAGGTGCGGGCAGCGTGCTGCACGATCTGATCGACAGCGGTCTGTTGCCCGTCGTTCGGCTTAATCAGGTGTTCCGTCAGGCATTGACGAGTGACATCGTTGCCAACGCGCACCGCATCGTGTCGGGCGATATGCCGAAGTTCAGTAAAAAGCAAGGCGATTGCTTCTTTTTGGAAGAATTCGTTCCCGACGATGCCATTGACACCGTGGTGGATCTGTGCGCCAGACGCCTGCCCGCCGGTTACGGTACCGACGTGTTTGATGGAATTCAAGTGTTGTGTCCCGGTCGCAAAGGACCGCTCGGCACGATCAACCTCAACGAGCGGTTACAGGAAACGCTTAACCCTTGCAGCGAAACCAAGCGCGAATGGAGCGGCGAATCCTCGATGCTCCGTGAGGGCGATAAAGTGATGCACATCAAAAACGATTACGATATCGGCTGGACGCGTGACAGCGGTGAACAGGGGACGGGTGTTTTTAACGGCGATATCGGAATATTGGAAGAAATCTCGCCGCGCGAACAACTGCTGAAGGTTCGCTATGACGACCGCGTGGCATTGTATACGTACGAGCAAGCAAAGGAACTTGAACTTGCCTATGCCATCACGGTACATAAAAGTCAGGGCAGTGAATTTGATACGGTGGTGTTACCGGTATGTCACGTGCCGAAACTTCTTTGTTATCGCAATCTGTTATATACCGCCGTCACCCGTGCCAAATCTCTTTTGGTTGCGGTCGGCGAGCGTGAAACGTTGGGCACGATGGTGAAGAACCACCGCAAGACGTTGCGGTATACGGGACTCAATTTCTTTTTGGAACAGGCAGGGCGATTCTTTTCGTAATGGATCGAAAGTGTTTTGTGCGTTCGACGTATGCGGCGTTACTGCCGAAACGGTGCGCTTTTTGCGGCGCGCTGATTTTGCCGTGGCGCGACAGTTGCGTGGCGTGCTCGCGGCAGATATCTGTCATTAAACCGCCGCTATGCCCGCATTGCGGAGAGCATAAAAAGAATTGTAAATGCGGCAAACGGCGGCAGTCCTTCGATAAGGTGGCAGCGCCGTTTTACTATGAACTGGCGGCACGAAACGGTGTATTGCGCCTCAAACATTGCGACGATCCCGATGCGATCGATTATTTCACCGATTGTATGCAAACGGTGGTGCGCCGCGAATACGGCGGCGAATCGATCGATGCGCTCACCTACGTTCCGATGACGCGGCGCGCCCGCCGTGAGCGGGAGTATAACCAAGGCGAATTGCTTGCCAAATCACTCGGCAAACGGCTGTCGCTACCCGTGTGGACAACACTTGTCAAGTTGTACGAAACACCGCCGCAAAAGGCAATGGATTATCATGCGCGGTCGGGTAACGTGTTGGGCGTGTTTGACGTGATCGAGCCTGCCGTTCGCGGTAAAACGTTGTTACTTGTCGATGACGTGATGACCACGGGTGCCACGCTTAACGAATGTGCCAAAATGCTGAAACTGTACGGTGCAAAGCGAGCGTTTGCCGTAACGGTCGCCGTTCCCAAACGCAAAAAAGAACCGGATGAAGTCACGTGACCTCATCCGGTTTTGTTATACCTGTAAATCCACCCAAAACGCAACGCCGTTTGATTCGTTTTGCACGCCGTACGGCATACGGTGCGCTTGCATGATCGCCGCGACGACGGACAAGCCGATACCGGTGCCGCCGTACGCGCGGGTGTGCGCCTTATCAATTTTGTAAAAGCTTTCCCAAATATGCGGCAGATCGTCTTCGGGGATGGGCGTTCCGGTGTTGAACACCGTCACACGCACCGCCTTTTCCGCCACCTGACACGCAATGCGGATCTCGCCGCCTTCGGTGACGTGATGCAAGGCGTTTGTCAGATAATTGGTAAACACCTGCTCGATCAGCAAAGCATCGCCCCATACGAACAACGGCTCATCGGAAAGGGTCGGCAACACGACTGCACGCTCGGCAAATACGGGTGCGTGGCGCTGTAGCAACCGACCGAGCAACGCCGACAGATCAAACCGCTCAATGGTAAGCTCATCGCCGCCCGATTCGAGTTGCATCAAGGTCGTGAGCTTCGCAATGATCTGCGAGAGTTTCGCGGCCTCGTCCTCGATGACCGAACAATAAAATTCACGGTCAGCGGCATCCGATGCGATGTTTTCGTGTAGCCCCTCCGCATACGTTTGGATGAGCGAAATGGGGGTTTTCAGTTCGTGCGATACGTTGCGGATAAACCGACTGCGCGCCTCGTTTTGGCGGGTGGTTATCTCCACGTCACTTTGCAAACGCGCGTTGGCGGTCTTGAGTTCCGACAGACTTTGTTCCATCGCTTCGGACACGGTGTTCAGATTATGCCCGAGCTGTGAAAGCTCGTCTTCGCCCTGTCCTTCGTACCGATCGGAAAAATCCATATTCGCCATACGTCCCGCCATCGTGGATAACCGCCGCACGGGACGGGTAAACAAACGGGCAAGGAAGAACGCGATCACACAACCGACCGCCACGGTGGCAAGCGTTGCCCACCACGAGAAAGACGTGTCGGTATGCACCACCGTTTGGTTGATCGGCAGATGCAGGATAACGTGAATCCCCTCGATCGTCTTGCCGTACAAGGATAACACGTTATCGCGGTTTACCAACACGTACGAGCCCTTTTCAACGGAATACGGCGGCAACAAAAACGCCGGCGCTTCGGGCAGGGGATCGGCGTAGAGCACTTGATATTCCGAGCGGATGAGGATCGACATATCGTAATTGGCGCGGTACGGCGACAACTCTTTTTCAAGATTTTCTCGAAACGAAATGGCGTGAGCGGCATCCGCATAGGCTTCAGCCAGCAGAGTTTCGGTTTTTTGCTCGTTCAATCGGGTAAACGCAAAGGTATTCAAAAGGCGGTTGAACAACAACAGCGCCAACACGCACGCGGTAAACACGCAAAACACCTTAAAGGCGACCGACTGAAAGAAGCGTGTGACAGTCGTTTTCATACTTCACCCTCAAACTTATAGCCGATGCCGCGCACCGTTTTGATCTGATTACCGGTTTCACCGAGCTTACTGCGCAGCTTTTTGATATGCGTGTCCACCGTACGGGCATCGCCGTCATAATCGAACTGCCAAACACTGTTCAGAATGCGATCGCGCGACAACGCAACGCCTTTATTGGTCATCAGATATTCCAGCAACTCAAATTCCGTATAGGTGAGGTGCACCAGCGTGTTATCCACGTACACTTCGCGTGCCAGTTTATCCACACGCAACCGTGAGGGATCCACCGCGGCGGTATCGCCCTTGCGGCGCAGAATCGCCTCAATGCGGGCGGACAAAATTTTCAAGCTGAACGGTTTTGCCACGTACTCGTCCGCACCCAGTTCAAAGCCTTGCAGTTCGTCGGCTTCTTCACTGCGGGCGGTGAGCATAATGATGGGCGTCTGATGCGTCTGACGGATCTCGCGGCATACCTGCCAGCCGTCTTTTTTCGGCATCATCACGTCGAGTATCACCAGACTCGGGTGTTTGTCGTAAAATACTTCCAGCGCCTCGACACCGTCGGCGGCTTCAAGCGTCTGATACCCTTTGATCCGCAAATAATCGGAAATGACGCGGCGCATACGCATTTCATCGTCTACTATTAAAATGGTAGCGGGGTTCATACGCTCACCTCAGTTCAATAACAATGCGATCGTTCGCTTCAAAACGGGCACCGCCCGTCAACACGGCGATCACGCTTTGATACAGTAAAAGCGGATCCTCTAAAAACTGTTCGCGCACCAGCGCGGCTTGGCGGTCGTCGGCGACCAACAGCGTAAAGGAGAGAAGCGGGGCTTCCTCACTTCCGACAGCACAGGTCACGGTCACTCCCGCCTCGGTTTTGGCGATCTTAACGTGATTTTCCTGTTCACTGCGACGGCGCGCGAGCAACTGCACCGCTGCCTTGGATGCCCGTTCACGGATGGTGTACGGGAGCAGATCCGCAAGCGTTTCCGCCGCGTGGGTACCCACCTCGGTCACGACGAGGGTATCGTCCTCGCGGTCGTACAGATTACCAAGCTCCACCAATTCGTCGATGGCGGCACTGGTATCAAAGAAATTTGCCATACCGTTTCCGCAAATAATATCCAGCACGTCGTTTCGCGGCATCGGTACACCCGCCGCGATCAACACGTAACAGATCAAAATTTTAATTTCGTGGCGAGAATGTAAGCCGCCCGGCTCCACGCCCGCGCCAAAGGCATCGCGATTCATAACGACGCGCCTCCTTGCTTGTTCATACCTTTCAGTATACAAAAACTCTGCCCCGCTGTCAACAGCGGGGCAGAGTGCGTTTTTTTACAGATTGACGATTGTCGCATCAAACAACGCGGCTTCTTCGAGCGAATGGGTGACGAGTACGATCGGGCATCCCGCAAACCGTTCGCGCAGTTTCGCGGCGATGGATACTTTCAACGCTTCGTCCAAGCCGTTGAACGGCTCATCCAAGATAAGCAGATCGCCGCCGAATGCCAGTGCGCGTGCAATGGCTACGCGCCGTTGCATACCGCCGCTGAGTTCGTCGGGACGTTGCTCGGCAGCGTCTTGCAAGGATACGGCGGCAAGCGCCGCGTCTACGGCGCTGACGTCATCGGTGACGAGCAGCAGATTTTCCCGCACCGTCAACCACGGCGCCAAGCGATCATCCTGAAACACCATTGCGATCCGCCGTGCATCACGATGAACGGTGCCGGCGGTGGGGGATTCCAATCCCGCGATCAACCGCAACAACGTCGTCTTTCCGCATCCCGACGGACCAAACAGGCAGACAGCACCGTTTTGCGGCAACGTCAGCGATACGTCGGATAACACGGGCGTATCACCGTAGGAGAAAGACACGCGATCAAGCATTATCACGAAACCGCCCCCTTTCTCGTTACGTGCAACAGCAACTTTTCAAGCAAAATGCTCAATACGATCACCACCGCGGTCCACGCGAACACTTCGGGGGTTTCGAGCGTCATTTTGGCAAGCTGTAAGCGATTACCGATAGCGAGATCGGGACGGCAGATAATTTCCGCCGCTACCCCTGATTTCCACGCAAAGCCCAGACCGTTG
>JAZQTM010000046.1:0-65623 GCA_045630765.1 Acutalibacteraceae bacterium
GATGGTATTATCCAAGAATTCACGCAACAAGATTACCGACACCGACAGCACCAATCCAAGTAACGCACCGATCAAACCGTTACGTAACACGTTCGGAGCGGTCTGCACGGCTTTGGTTGCATCCTCAACAACCTTCGCCGAAGTGACCTCACCGGTCACGGTGGGAAACGTATCGGCAATCGCATATGCCACGGCACTGCACGCTTTTTGGGCAGTCTTCGGATCACCGTGCTTGGCAGAGATTACCAACAGAGTAGTATCCTCCATCAACGAAGAAGAAACCATACCCTTAAGTTCATTCACCGAAAGCTCGCCGTTCAATCTGGAATACGCCTTGTTCAAGACCGGCTCGGTCTTCATCACAACGGCATAGGTATTCGCCAAATATTCAGCAGCCGACAAGTTGCTGGCGGTTGCACTGTTCGCCTCAGTATCCGATGCCATATTACGAACATACAGCAACGAAGATGAAGTATATTGTTCCGGAACAAAGAAATAGGCGTACGACGCAAACAGTAGTATACCTACCGCAACGCTGGCGACAATCCATTTGATTCGTCCCAATAAGACGCCAAAAATGAGTCTGATATCCATTTCTTGCATGGAGAAATAGCACCCCTTTTTGTAATAATGCCTGTATTTTACGGCTTTCGCCGCAGACATACCTACAATAATTATAAAGCATGCCCCGTGTTTCGTCAAGTCCCATTATTTATTATACTTTTTTAAAAAAGTGCCCCTGTAGTGTTGAAAAACGTTGCGCTTTTTTATATAATGGAATTTGTATGTAAACATTGAAAGGATGTACTGCGCATGTTGCAACATTTTGAGTTCCTATGGGAAAGTCTTTTGTTCTTTGTGACCGAAGACGGTGGCTGGAAAAATTTAGTGATGCTCGCCGTTGGCGGCTTGCTGATCTGGTTAGCCATTTCCAAAGATTTTGAACCGTCCTTGTTGATGCCGATGGGATTGGGCGCCATTTTGGTAAACCTCCCGTTTTCGGGTGCGATCGGCACTGCCGCCGACGGCTCGCAGGGTATTATCGACTGGTTATTCAAGGTCGGCATTGAAGCTTCCGAAGCTCTTCCGCTGATTTTGTTTATCGGCATTGGTGCCATGATTGACTTTGGTCCTTTGCTCTCAAATCCGAAAATGTTTTTGTTTGGCGGCGCCGCACAATTCGGCATTTTTTTAACGGTTGCCGTTGCCACGCTGCTTGGCTACGATTTTAAGGATGCCGCTTCCATCGGTATCATCGGTGCTGCCGACGGTCCGACCGCGATTTTGGTCGCCAACGTTCTGCAGACGCCCCTGTTGCCTGCCATTATGGTTGCCGCATATTCCTATATGGCGTTGGTGCCGATTATTCAGCCGGCTGCCATCAAATTGGTCACTACCAAAAAAGAGCGCATGATTCACATGAGCTATAATCCGTCGTCCGTTTCCCGCAAAACGCGTATTCTGTTCCCCATCGTGGTAACGGTCATCGCCGGTTTGATCGCACCGAAATCCGTATCGCTGGTCGGTATGCTGATGTTCGGTAACCTCTTGCGTGAGTGCTTGAAGTTGGATAACCTGTCCCAGACCGCACAGACCTCGCTTGCCAACCTCGTCACCATCGTATTAGGTCTGTCGATCTCTTCCAGTATGAAAGCAGAAAACTTCGTCAAACTCGACACCATCATCGTTATGGCACTCGGCTTGGTCGCCTTTGTGTTTGATACCATCGCCGGTGTAATGTTTGCGAAATTCCTTAACCTTTTCTTGCCGGAAGGCAAAAAGATCAACCCGATGGTCGGCGGTGCCGGTATTTCGGCTTTCCCGATGTCCGCCCGCGTCATTCAAAAAATGGCTCTCAAAGAAGACAATCAAAACCATCTGTTGATGCACGCAGTCGGCGCCAACGTGGCGGGACAAATCGGTTCCGTGGTCGCCGGCGGTATCATTTTAACGGTTGTGCCGAAATTGCTCGGTGCTTAAAAGGAGGATATAACAATGACTGCTCTTCAAAACGCTTTATTGCTGATGCTGCTCGGTATGGTCGGCATCTTCGCGGTTATGCTGCTCATTATGGTCGCCGTTAACCTGCTTAACAAATTTGCCAAGGATAACGACAACAAGAAATAATTGCCGAAAGGATTTTTAATTATGGCTGATAACAATAAAAAAATGGTAGACGCCATCACCTCGATGGACGAAAATTTTGCTCAGTGGTATACTGACGTTGTCAAAAAAGCCGAGCTCGCCAGCTATTCCGGCGTGCGTGGCTGTATGATCGTGCGCCCGTACGGTACGGCGCTGTGGGAGAACATCCGCAACGATCTGGATTCCCGTTTCAAAGCACTCGGTCACGAAAACATTATGATGCCGATGTTCATTCCCGAAAGCTTGTTGCAACGCGAAAAAGACCACGTAGAAGGTTTTGCGCCTGAAGTCGCGTGGGTAACCCACGGCGGCGACGAAAAATTGCAGGAGCGTTTGTGCGTGCGCCCGACCTCCGAAACCGTCTTCTGCGAGCATTACGCGGACATCATCCATTCCTACCGTGATCTGCCCAAACTGTATAACCAATGGTGTTCGGTCGTCCGTTGGGAAAAGACCACGCGTCCCTTCCTGCGTACGATGGAATTTTATTGGCAGGAAGGTCACACCATGCACGAAACTGCCGAGGAAGCACTGGAAGAAACCGAACGTATGCTCAACGTGTATGCGGATTTCTGTGAGCAATCGCTTGCCATCCCGGTCGTAAAAGGCCGCAAGACCGACAAAGAGAAATTTGCCGGTGCCGAAGCCACTTACACCATCGAAGCGATGATGCACGACGGTAAAGCGTTGCAAAGCGGTACCAGCCACTATTTCGGCGACGGTTTTGCCCGCGCATTCGACATTCAGTTTACCGATCGTGCTAATCAGCAACAGTATCCTCACCAAACGTCGTGGGGTATGTCCACCCGTATTATCGGCGCGATTATCATGACTCACGGCGATGACAACGGCTTGGTATTGCCGCCCGCAGTGGCGCCCATCCAGCTGGTCATTCTGCCGATCGCGCAACACAAGCCCGGCGTGTTGGATAAAGCACGTGAGTTATCCGATCGTCTGTCTGCGGTCGCCCGCGTGAAAGTGGATGATTCGGACAACTCCGCCGGCTGGAAATTTGCCGAATACGAAATGAAAGGTGTGCCGCTTCGTTTGGAGATCGGCCCCCGCGATATCGAAAACAATCAGTGCGTGCTGGTTCGTCGCGACAACCGCGAAAAAACCGTGGTATCGCTCGACGAACTGGAAACCAAGATCCCCGAATTGCTGCAAGCGGTACACGATGGCTTGTATCAAAAAGCGCTTGACCGCCGTGAAGGTATGACCTTCACCGTTACCAATATGGACGAAATGGTAAAAACAGCAGACGAACAACCCGGTCTGATCAAAGCCATGTGGTGCGGCGACGAAGCGTGCGAGTTAAAGCTCAAGGAAGTCGCCGGTGTTACCAGCCGTTGTATGCCGTTTGAGCAAGAACAAATTACCGACACC
The DNA here is from genome assembly GCA_045630765.1 of Acutalibacteraceae bacterium. GTDB lineage: Bacteria > Bacillota > Clostridia > Oscillospirales > Acutalibacteraceae > RGIG3009. Next base: position 3,532 of record JAZQTM010000046.1, read on the forward strand.
TGTGTCTGCTGCGGTAAGCCCGCCAAGACGATGGTGGTTTGGGGTAAAGCGTATTAAGGAGAGAAACTTATGAACCAGTTAGCAAAACCGCAAGCAGGCGAACAAATCGCCGTTATGCGTACCAACAAAGGCGATATTTCGATCCGTCTGTTCCCCGAAAAGGCCCCTAAAGCGGTGGAAAACTTCGTCACTCACGCCAAAAACGGCTACTATGACGGAATCGTCTTCCATCGCGTAATCAAAGATTTTATGATTCAAGGCGGCGACCCCACCGCAACCGGTTGCGGTGGCGAAAGCATTTGGGGCGCTCCTTTCAAAGATGAATTTGATCCCTCGTTGCACAATCTCCGCGGTGCCTTATCGATGGCAAACGCGGGACCCGGTACCAACGGCAGCCAATTCTTTATCGTGCAGGCAAACAGCGTGCACCCCAATTTCATTTCTCAAATGAAAGACTTGCCCGATTACTTCCCCGCCGAAGCGGTTGAAGCGTATGCACAGGTCGGGGGTACGCCGCACCTTGACTACCACCACACGGTATTCGGTCAGGTGTTTGAGGGTATGGACGTTGTGGATGCGATCGCGTCCGTTGCAACCAACCCCAGCGACAAGCCGTTGGACGATGTCGTTATCCTCGGCATCGACGTAAGCAATGTCTGATATATTGCGGCAGGCACTCGCTCTGCTCGAAGACGTCACGCCACTTGACACGGATTGCGGAAAAGTGTGCGACGGACGGTGTTGCCAGCCATCAGCCGATAGCGTGGGAATGCTGTTGTTGCCGGGCGAAGAAAACCTGTTGACAAACGAGAAATTCACCATCACCACTGCGGATGGCGGAAAACTACTTACTTGCGACGGTACTTGTCGCCGTGAAATGCGCCCGTTCGCTTGCCGCATTTTCCCCTTATTCCCTTATGTCGGAGAAGATGGGCTTGTGCGCGCGGTATATGATCCGCGCAGCTTCAGGCTCTGTCCACTAACACGAAACTGTGCCAACGTACGACTCCGCCGCGATTTTGTTCGTGCGGTGCGACGTGCGGGCACACTATTGATGCGTGATCCCGCGTGCGCCGCGTTTTTACGCGCACAAAGCCGTGAAATTGACGAAATTTCGCAACTTTTACCTTATCTTAAGGATGAACGCCCGCCGATCGCACGGCGAAAATTACGATAGAGGATGATACGATGAGAACGATTACACGAATCGCCTGCTTGGCGCTCGCCGCCGTGCTTTGTTTTGGTTTGACAGCTTGCAATCAGTCAGACGGCATCACGACCGCATACGCGGACAAAACTGTAGGCTTTCAGTTAGAAAAGCCGAGCACGGGCGAACAGATCGCCGTTATGCACACCTCGATGGGTGATATTTCCATTCGCTTTTTCCCCGATGGCGCTCCGAAAGCGGTTGAAAATTTCATCAAACTTTCTCAACAAGGCTATTACGACGGCGTTACGTTCCACCGTGTTATTGAGGATTTTATGATCCAAGGCGGTGACCCGAAAGGTGACGGCACCGGTGGTGAAAGCGTTTGGGGCAGTTCTTTTGAAGATGAGTTCGACCAGAAACTTCTCAATCTGCGCGGTTCGCTGTCGATGGCGAACTCCGGTGTGAATACCAACGGCAGTCAGTTCTTCATCAACCAAGGCGATGGAGAAGCCTTTGGAAAGCGTACGAAGTATGCCTATTCCGATGCGGACGTTGCAACCTTAAAAAGCCAGTATAACGATCTGATCGTTACGTACGGAAAAGAAACCGTAGAAATGTATTACGGCACGTTTGAGGACGTTAAAGCCCAGTATATGCCGTTGGACTACGATAAGGTTCCGGAAGCCGTATGGGAACTGTACGAGAAGCACGGCGGTAACATCACCTTGGACGGCGCTTGGCGCACAAGCGGCGGACACACCGTGTTCGGTCAAGTGTTTGACGGTATGGACGTCGTAGATGCCATTGCGGCAGTTGAAACCGATAGTGATGATAAACCAAAAACGGCGGTCACGATCACGAGCATTGAGATCACCACGTATCAAGGATAACAAAAACGCGTTGCAAGGATTTCTTGCAACGCGTTTTCTTTTTATTTGTTATTTCAGCAGGGCTTCTACGGCATCCACCGCCGGTGCGATCTTGTCGCATACCACGCGTTCGATCTCACCTTCGTCGCACAAACGCGCCACCTGCGCGTCCATCGGCAATTTGGCAAGCAACGAAATACCCATTTCTTCCGCCGCCTTGTCCAAACCGTTTTCCTCGCCGAACAAGGTGATATGCTTGCCACAATCGGGGCAACGCAGATAGCTCATATTTTCCACCATACCGATCACGGGAATATGCAACAGATCCGCCATCGTTTTGGCTTTGCCGACCACCATTTGCACGAGCGATTGCGGCGTGGATACGACCACGGTAGCGTCCACCGGCAGACTTTGATAGACCGTCAGCGGTACGTCACCGGTTCCGGGAGGCATATCAATAAACAACACGTCCAGATCGCCCCACACCACGTCAGTCCAGAATTGCTGAACAGCGCTCGCCAATACGGGGCCGCGCCAAACAACGGGCTGCGTTTCGTCTTCCAACAACAAGTTAATCGACATTACTTTGATATTCATATGCGTTTCCGCCGGCAGGATACCGATATCGGCGCCCTGTGCTTTCTGCTTAAGGCCAAAGGCACGCGGGATCGACGGACCGGTAATATCCGCATCCAACACACCAACCTTATATCCGCGGCGCGCCATCATTACAGCGAGTAAACTGGTAACCGACGATTTACCTACGCCGCCTTTACCACTGCTGACCGCTACTACCTTTTTAATATGGCTAAACTCGTTCAGCTTCGCGTGTAAATCCTTTTCACGCTCACCGCAATTCTGCGAGCAAGAACTGCAATCGTGTGTACATTCACTCATAAGATAAGTCCTCCTAAATATGGTATCGCACTAAAAACGGGGTTCGCTGCGAGCGAACCCCGTAACAATACTATTATAACCGATTTTCAAACAAAATCAAGCGGTATGTCTTGTCTTGGTCGGCTGCGCGGTGATCTCGGCGTTTGCGCCCTCCACAATGCCCTCGGAGTGAATTACCTGCATCGCGGTTTTCACCAGAATCGACATATCCTCTTTGAGCGAATAGGTCTTGGCATATTTGCTGTCTAAACGCGCTTTTTCATACACCGTCACGGTATCACGACCGCTGATCTGCGCTAAGCCTGTAATGCCCGGACGAACACGGCTGGCACCGTTACGATGGCGAAGACGAAGCAGATCACGCTCCGACAACACGACGGGACGCGGACCGACAAAGCTCATATCCCCTTTAAGCACGTTAAACAACTGCGGAAGCTCGTCCAAGCTCATACGGCGAAGTAGCTCACCCACGCGCGAGATGTACTTTTCGGGGTTCTCCAGCTTATGCGTTGCCACATTGGCGGGAGCCAACACACTCATCGTGCGGAATTTGTAAATTTTAAACGGCGTATCAAAACGTCCCATACGATCCTGAACAAAAATCGGGGAGCCCTTGGTGTCAATTGCGGCAACGATTGCCACGATTGCCATCACGGGAGATAACGCAATGATAAACATAAGCGAAAACAAAACATCCAAGCAGCGCTTAAACGAAGAATAGCCACCGGCGCTTTTGGCGTTGTTTGTTTTAGTTTGTAGGGCAACGACTCCACGCATAATGGTCTCCTCCTTTTCTTCCTGAATGACATGGTTTCGTACGTCTGAACAAGCAATCAATCGTTCACTTCGTGATTGCAGAATGAATTATACTATCCCCATTTTCAAAAATCAAGCCTTTTTCTGTGAATGAAAAAAAGTCTGTATAGCCGACCGATTTTCGTCAAACCGCACTCATTGTTTTTGTGTAATTTGCACTAAAAAACACCTCTTTTTTCGCAGTGCAAACCCCTGTTTTTTTAAAAATTTATTGTTTATCGGTAAATTTTTCACGATTAGCCATCTCATCCCACCGTGATTTTTGTGATTTAGGATATACTAACGTTAACCCGATTTTAAAGAGGAGCGCATCGTGTGTATACCCGTTTCAAACGTCTGTTGGATATCGCGCTGTCGCTGTTTTGGCTGGTCGCGTTATCACCACTTTTTGTCCTCATCGCACTGATCATTCGCATAGATTCCGACGGACCCGCGATTTTTCGACAAGTTCGCTGCGGACGAAACGGTCGTCTGTTTGTTATCTATAAATTCCGCACCATGATGACGGCGGCACCTGCCAATATTGCCACCGCACAGCTGGAGCATCCTCAACGATATATTACGCCTGTCGGGCGTTTTTTACGACAAACCAGCCTCGACGAACTGCCGCAACTCTGGAACGTTCTCAAAGGAGATATGAGCTTTGTCGGTCCGCGTCCCGTCATCCCGTCGGAAACCTGCTTGCTTCGCTTGCGGCAACTTTTGGGCGCCGACACCGTACGCCCCGGTATCACGGGACTTGCCCAGATCCGCGGGCGTGATAATCTGCCGCCGCGGATAAAGGCACGGTACGACGCGGAATATGCCTTTAATTGTAGTTTCCTGCTCGACTGCTATATTTTCTTTTCAACACTGCGCTGTGTGTTACGTCGGGAAGGAATCCACGAAGGCAGTGCCGATCTCTATCAAAAACCGTAACCAACGACCTCGTTCTTGCGTATTGTAGATACGAAGGAGTGATACGATGTCGGTATTCAAGGCACCGGTACGGTTCTTTTTAGGCAGCAACACCCCTATTGGATTCGTCGGCACGACCAACACACTGTACACCCCCGACGGGTGGAAAGTGTATCTTCTCAAAAGCGGCGCCGGAACGGGAAAATCCTCGCTGTTGCGACGTGTATACGAACGCCTCACGGCTGATGGTGAAACAGCGGAAGTGTTTTGCTGTTCTTCCGATCCCGCCTCGCTCGACGCGGTGCGATTTCCCGATCGCCGCCTTTGCTTGATTGACGGCACCACGCCGCACAGTGTGGAACCGCTGTATTGGGGCGCTGTGGAACAGATTGTTCCGCTGTCACTTTGTATGAATCCTTTGGGCAACAATGCCTCCGCGATCGTAGCGTTGACGGATGAAAAATGCTCTTTACACCGCCACTGCTGTGAACACCTGCACGCGGCGGCGGCACTGTTGAATGATGGGCGCCGCATAGAACGCGATTGCCTGGATCGCGAAAAAGTATGTCGCTTTGCGCGCCGTTTGGCTTTTTTTGAATGGCAAAACGAAAAGGGGGCCACACCTCTTGTAGCAGAAACGCGCTTTTTAAGTGCGTTTACCCCAGACGGTTGGATCACGCTTTACGACACACTGCAAGCACTTTGTCCCCGCATTTATGCAATTGAAGACGAACAAGGCGCTGCCGCCTCTTTACTGCTTTCCGAACTGAAAAACGCCGCTGTCGCCGCCGGTAAGCACTGTATCGTATGTCCGTGCCCCCTCTTCCCGGAGGACGGACCGGAACACTTGCTTTTACCGGAACTCGGTCTTGCATTTACCACTTCAAACAGTTTTCACAAGGTTGACTTTCCGGTACTCAGGCGTATCCACGCCTCCCGCTTTTTGGATGCTGAGCGATTTCGCCGTCACCGCCAACGTCTTTCCTTCCTTCGCCGCGCCACCGCCGAGATACTGCGCGAAGCAACCTCGTTATCGGCACAGGCAAAAACGGTACACAGTCGCTTAGAGCAGTACAATATTGCGACAATGGATTGGCAACGCTATGAAGAACTTGTTGATCAACTGTTACAGAACATATGAAAAAGCGGAGAATCGTGTCATACGATTCTCCGCTTTTGGTTATTCGGAAGATTTTTTCTTTGATACAGCAAGTGTATTACGATATTGTATATAATCCGTCAGCAGCATTTGAATAACCGCTATACACGGCGCTCCGAGGAAGATACCCCAGAACCCAAACAATCCGCCAAATACCGTGATGCCGAGCAGCACGTAGATGGGACGAATGCCGACGTTGTCGCCGATGATACGCGGCTGAATAATGTTCGCATCGATCTGCTGCATTACGATGATGTAGATCGCAATAAACAACGCTCCGTACAGGTTACCCGACAACAACATAATCAGCACGCTGAGCACGCCGCCGAACAGAGCACCGAAATACGGTACCATATTCATAATACCGAGCAACATACCGAACACAGGCGCATTGGGCATCCGTGCAAGCAAGAAGCCGATCGTTGCCAAAACACCGACAACCAGTGCATCAATCAGCTGGCTATAAATGTAATTGTAGAAAATGCGCGCCGTCTTGTGTCCGTACAGCGACATCGATTGCATCGTGCGAGGCTTGAAGATCAATCCCAGCACCGATTTGCAAGCCGACACCAATGATTCTCTGCCGAGAAGCATATACACCGACACAATGATCGCCATGACACCGTCTACGACCGAAGAGGTGACTTGACTGATACTGCTCAAGTAACTGAGCATCCGCTCAACGGTAAGATATTGCTGTACGAGTGTATACATTTCGTTGATCTTGCCCTGAATGTCAAAGTTCTCCAGCAATCCGCCCGATTGCGTATACTGTTGCAAGAAGGACATAACGTTCGCATAATAGGCAGGAACGTTCGCTATGAAATCCTTTAACGCGGCAATCAGCGCCGGAATCACAATGTAAACCAAACCGGCAACCAATCCCAATGCCAATACGTAAACGATTATCACCGCCAGCGGTCGCGCCGCTTTTTGGAAGAATTTTGGCTTCCGTTTGCGGAAAAATCCTTCGATACGATTGACCGGCCCAAACAGCAAAAACGCAATAATAAACCCGATCACAAACGGTGTTAGAATGGACAGCAATCTCAAAAACGAAGACCAGATCCATCCCAAGCTATCAAACGCTTTGTATACCACGATCAATGCAAGTCCCAGTAAAAACATAGTTATCCACTGCGCCAGATTTTTGTTGTTCTTCACGCGGCCGTCACCTCCTGCCAATTTTCAGTATATCAAGAATTCTCACAAAACGCAACGATTAGTTGAAGATGTCCTTTACCTTGTCAAAAAACGTTTTGCGTTTTTGGTAGTTTTTATCACCGAGGGATTCCTCAAATGCCTTGAGAGATTCCTTTTGCTTCGACGAAAGGCTCTTCGGCACCTCTACCGTGATACGAGCAATCAAATCGCCCTTGCCGCGTCCGTTGACGTAAGCAATTCCCTTGCCACGCAGCCGAATGATCTCATCGGGTTGCGTACCTTCTTTAATGGTATACGGCACCTTTCCCTCTAACGTGGGGATCTCGATCTCATCACCAAGCGCCAACTGTGCAAAGGTCAGCGGCAGTTCACACAACAGATTATAATTATCGCGTTCAAAGATCGGATGCGGTCGCACCGACACCTCAACCTCTAAATTGCCGGCAGGGCCGCCGTTTAACCCGACATTACCTTTACCGCGCACCGTGAGAACCTGCCCGTCGTCAATACCGGCAGGAATGTTCACGCCCACTTTGGTGCTTACACGCACCTGACCGCCGCCACGGCAGTCAGGACACGGCGTTTCGATGATCTTACCTTTACCTTGACAACGCGAGCACACAACTTGAGATTGTACAACACCAAAAGGTGTACGCTGTTGTCTGACCTCATGACCCGTTCCGTGGCAGACCGGACAAGTGGAAACAGACGTTCCCTTTGCTGCGCCGGTACCACCGCACGTGCGACAGGTTTCGACCACACGAACGTCCACCTGCTTCTTGCAACCAAAAGCCGCTTCTTCAAACGACAAGACAACCGTTGCGCCTACGTCACTGCCACGGCGCGGTGCGTTGGGATTGGCACGTCCGCCGCCACCACCGCCGAAGAATGACGAGAACAGATCACCAAAATCGAAATCCATACCGCCGCCCCAGCCGCCGTAGCCACCGGCGCCGCCGGCACCGAAATTCGGATCCACGCCGGCGTGACCGAACTGGTCGTAGCGCGCTTTTTTATCCGAATCCGACAGCACCTCGTACGCCTCGTTGACCTCTTTGAAAGACGCCTCCGCTTGCTTATCACCCGGATGTAAGTCGGGGTGGTATTGTTTTGCCATCTTGCGATAAGCTTTTTTTATTTCGTCCTCAGACGCACCTTTTTGTACGCCGAGCACTTCGTAATAATCGCGTTTTTCCCCTGCCATATGTTACACTCCGATAGAAATCAGTCGGGCTTTACAGCCCGACTGATTATTTTTGCGATTTAATGGACTTCGCCGTTGTAGTAGCCTTCACCGGCATCCGGCGGTACCGTACCGTCGTCTGCGGGAGCAGCACCCTCTGCGGGAGCAGCGGCTTTATATACCTTTTCGGAAACCTCGTAGAACTTCTTCATCAGGTCTTCCTGTGCTGCTTTAACCGCATCGTCGCTCTCGCCCTTCAAGGCTTCTTTGAGCGCATCGATCTTGGCTTGCAGTTCCGTCTTATCGGCTTCCTCTAATTTATCACCGAGCTCCTCGATGGCTTTTTCGCACTGGTACACCGCTTGGTCAGCACCGTTGCGCAATTCCACCGTTTCGCGTTTCTTCTTATCTTCCTCGGCATACTGTTCGGCTTCTCTGACCGCCTTTTCCACGTCCTCTTTGGACATATTGGTGTTGGAGGTGATGGTGATCGCCTGCTCTTTGCCGGTACCCAAATCCTTCGCGCTGACGTTTACGATGCCGTTCGCATCAATGTCAAAGGTAACTTCGATCTGCGGCACACCGCGACGTGCGGGAGCAATACCGTCGAGATGAAACATACCGAGTGTCTTGTTGTCACGAGCAAATTCGCGCTCGCCCTGCAACACGTGAATTTCGACCGACGGCTGGTTATCCTGTGCCGTGGAGAAAATCTGCGACTTCTTGGTCGGGATGGTGGTGTTGCGCTCGATCACGCGCGTCATAACGCCGCCCATCGTTTCCACACCGAGCGACAACGGGGTAACGTCTAACAGCAACAAGCCCTTGACCTCACCACCGAGCACGCCCGCCTGCAGCGCCGCACCCATCGCAACACATTCGTCGGGATTGATGCCTTTGAACGGCTCTTTGCCCATAAACTTCTGCACCGCTTCCTGAACGGCGGGGATACGGGTGGAACCGCCAACGAGCAACACTTTATCGATCTCGGAAGCAGACAGCCCGCTATCGGAGAGTGCCTGTCTGACCGGCTGCATCGTCGCATCAACGAGATCAGCAGTCAAACGATTGAAATCAGCACGGCTGAGCGTCATATCCAAGTGCTTCGGACCGGTAGCATCTGCCGTGATGAAGGGCAGATTGATGTTGCTGGTCATACCGCCGGACAATTCGATCTTGGTTTTCTCTGCCGCTTCGCGCAAACGCTGCACCGCCATTTTATCCGCGGACAAGTCCACGCCGGTTTCTTTGCGGAAACCGTCAATCAGCCAATTGACGATCTTTTGGTCAAAGTCGTCACCGCCCAGACGGTTGTTACCTGCCGTTGCCAGCACTTCCTGCACGCCGTCGCCCATCTCGATGATGGATACGTCGAACGTACCGCCGCCCAAGTCGTAGACCATGATCTTCTGATCGTTTTCTTTATCAATACCATACGCGAGCGCCGCTGCGGTCGGCTCGTTGATGATACGTTTGACTTCCAAACCGGCAATCTTACCCGCATCCTTTGTTGCCTGACGCTGTGCATCGGTGAAGTAAGCGGGAACCGTGATGACCGCCTCGGTCACCGTGTCACCGAGATATGCCTCCGCATCCTGCTTTAACTTGGTCAGGATCATTGCGGAGATCTCTTGCGGAGTATACTCTTTATCGTCGATAGCCACCTTTTTCGCAGTACCCATATCGCGCTTGATAGAGGAAATGGTACGGTCCGGATTGGAAACCGCTTGCTGCTTTGCTACACGACCGACAATACGCTCGCCGTCTTTCTTAAACGCGACGACCGAAGGGGTGGTACGTGCGCCTTCCGCGTTAGGGATTACGACGGCTTCGCCGCCCTCGATAACCGAAACACACGAGTTGGTGGTACCTAAGTCAATACCAATGATTTTTGCCATGGGATTTGCCTCCTATATATACTATTATATTATAATACAAATTTAATTTGCTACCTTAACCATTGCGGGACGTAACACACGCGCACCGAGGGCATAACCCTTTTGGTAAACCTCTGTCACGGTTTCCGGATCCACACCGTCTGCGTCCTCACGCATTACGGCATTGTGCCGTTCCGGATCAAACACCTGGTTTAAAGCGGGGATTTCTTCAAGCCCCAGCGTTCCCAACGTTTCACCAAACTGGCGAACAACCATCTCGACGCCCTTTTTATACTCGCCGTTTTCGGGCGACTCTACCGCGCGCTCCAGATTGTCGATCACAGGCAACAACGCTTTGAGCACCTCTGCTTTGACAAACGAGCCGAGTTGTTCTTTTTCTTGATCGGTGCGGCGCTTATAGTTGGCATACTCTGCCAACACGCGTTGGTACTGATCCTGTGTTTGCGTTAACTGTTCCTGAAGCTGTACAAGTTCAGTGTTGACGGGTTCTTCTGCGTTATTCTCCGTTTCGGGAGCAACTTGTGCACTTTCTTCTTCCGTTATAAGATCGCGTTTTTCCTCTTCCACGGGAAACCCTCCTTACCTATTATAGATCCTCAAAAAGCTGTGTTAACAACCGACCGACTGACTGTGCCACATACTGCAGTCGGGGAATGGTCTGCGCGTAATCCATACGCACCGGTCCAATCAAACCGAGTGAACCGTTGGCACGGTCACCCAGCGTATACCGCGTCATAATGATGCAGGAACCGCTCAATTCCGGACGCTGACTTTCGCTGCCGAGTACCACGCGCAATCCGTCGGGATGTGCAGTAAGCATTCCGTTAAGCCATTCGCGGCGCGAAAGCAACGAGAGCAACGACCGCGCTTGATCGAGCGGATAATCCGGATGCTGCAACAAATTCAACTGACCGGACAAGCGAACGTCGGCTTGCGCCGATTCTCGCACCAGGTCCACAAACGCTGTGAGCAACGGCGCGTAGGACAAGCCGTAGCCACCAAGTTGCACCAGCAACCGCTGCGCCTGCGCAAGACCAATTTCAGAAAGAGCCTTACCGGCGAATTCGCGATTCAAATGTTCGGTGATCTGCACCAAAACAGCAGGCTCACACTCGGCATCTAACCGACACACACGGCTATCCAGATTGCCATTGTCTGTCATCAGCAAAACCGCCGCCGTACGCACGCCGAGAGGCAGCAATTCAATTTGCCGAACGGTGGAACCCTTTTGATCCGGCGTTGCCGCAATTGCCGCCACACCGGTTTCGTTCGCGAGCAGTTCCGACGCCACGGCGATCAGCTTCTCGGGATCGCCGGATGCCGTTTCCAACACCTCGTCTATCTCCCGCTGGCACGTCTCCGAAAGAGGACGGCAAGCCAACAGCCGATCAAGGTAAAACCGAAACGCCTTCGCGGTAGGGACACGTCCGGCAGAGGTATGCGGCTGCGCCAAAAAACCTGCCGATGCAAGATCCGCCATATCGTTTCGGATGGTGGCAGACGATACCGCTTGATCCAATGCACAAACGAGTGCTTTAGACCCGATCGGTTCACCCGTGCGAATGTACGCATCCACGATCGCAGACACGATCTGTTGTTTACGTGCGCCAAGTTCCATCTACCACACCTCCTTATTGCAATTAGCACTCTTTTTGTTCGAGTGCTAACTCTTTCTATACTTTACCATTCCCTGCCACTTCTGTCAATATGTATTTTATGAACCTTTTGTTAAAAACTATCCTTGACACGGTGCGGGTATTCTGTATATAATAACGGCAAAGGAGGAATGCATTATGGCAGATCAAGTGATTCATAATTTTGATTTCGAGAAACTTATCACATTCGCATCCACCGCAAAAGGCGAAGTGTATTTGAAGACTCCCGATGGTGACGTATTAAATATGAAAAGCCGTTTGACACAATTATTGGCGCTTTCCAACGCCATTGATTGGGGACATATCGGTGAGGCGACCGTAACTTGCAGCGATCCGGAAGACGAAACGCATCTGTTCCGTTTGAATCTGTACGGCACCGCAGAAGAGAAATAAGAAATCAAAAAGGACTGTGAAATTCACAGTCCTTTTTTTATTACTTCAAATACACTTCTTCACCGGGTTTGAGCACGATCATTTCACGTTTACTCATAAAGTCGCCGTTGTTATGTAAGAGCCAAAGCGTCGTCATGGTCGGGTTATAAATGTACGTGCCGTCCGCCGACATTTCCAGTCTGCTGAACGCGTCCATATAATCATAAATCTCGATATTGGTCGCACACCAGATCTCATCGTTGTTACCCATCATCTGAAACACTTGTTCCAACTTATCCCACAGATTATCACGATCCGTAAAAAGAGAATGACCGTAGATATAGAACAAATTGATCTGCGTGAAATTGGGCTTCATATTCACAAAACGCTCTGCCAATTCAAGCAATTTCGGGTTTCTGTCCTCACAAGTCGGGTAGAACAAATACCAATTTTTCGGCATATCAAACGAAATATCACTCGACACGCTTCGTGCGTATTTAATACCGCAATCTTTGAGAATTTGGAAAGTTTCCTCGTTATACGAACGGTGCGCATAAGCCATGCCACGAACCGTTTTGCCAAACACTCTTTCCAGGTTTTCGCGATCTTTAAGCACGTCGTATGTCGCTTGTGCCGGCGCAATTCTCCCCAAATAGCCATGCGTATACCCGTGCACCGCTACCTCATGACCTTTGTACCGCTCAACGGGATTCTCAATTTGATCGAATAAAATATCGCCGCTGACCAAGTTGAACGTACCTTTAATGCCGTACTTGTTCATAAGCTGAATCATTTTTTCATCTTGCGGCCATCCGTCGTCATAACTGGCGGTAAACGCCTTGCGTTTTCCGCCGGGAAAAATCGCATAAACTGACATAATAGATCCCCCTGTTGATTACTTCAAATACACTTCTTCACCGGGTTTGAGCACGATCATTTCACGCTTACTCATAAAGTCGCCATTGTTATGTAAGAGCCAGAGCGTCGTCATGGTCGGGTTATAAATGTACGTGCCGTCTGCCGACATAACCAATTGATCAAACGCCGTCATATAATCACAGATCTCGATATTAGTCGCACACCAGATCTCATCGTTGTTACCCATCATCTGAAACACTTGTTCCAACTTATCCCACAGGTTATCCCGATCTGTAAAATGAGAATGACCGTAGATATAGAAGATATTTACCTGTGTGAAATTGGGCTTCATGTTCACAAAACGCTCTGCCAATTCAAGCAATTTCGGGTTTCTGTCCTCGCAAGTCGGATAGAAGAGATACCAGTTCATCGGCATATCAAACTTTGTTTCGATCGGTCCTTTGCGAGCGTATTTAATGCCGCAGTTTTTGAGGATCTGGAAAGTTTCCTCATTGTAAGAACCGTGAGCATAAGCAAGACCACGAACCGTTTTGCCGAAAACACTCTCCAACTTTTCGCGGTCTTTAAGCACGTCGTATGCGGCTTGTGCCGGTGCAATTCTGCCCAAATAGCCGTGCGTATACCCGTGCACCGCTACCTCGTGACCTTTGTACCGCTCAACGGGGTTCTCGATTTGATCGAATAAAATATCGCCGCTGTTTAAGTTGAAAGTACCTTTGATGCCGTACTTGTTCATCAACTCAATCATTTTTTCATCTTGCGGCCATCCGTCGTCATAACTGGCGGTAAACACCTTGCGCTTTCCGCCGGGAAAAACTGCATAAACTGACATTGCGATCTCCCTTTCTCAATTACTTCAAATACACTTCTTCACCGGGTTTGAGCACGATCATTTCGCGTTTGCTCATAAAGTCACCGTTGTTGTGTAAGAGCCACAATGTCGTTGTGGTCGGGTTATAAATGTACGTGCCGTCCGCCGACATTTCCAATCTGCTGAACGCGTCCATATAATCATAAATCTCGATATTGGTCGCACACCAGATCTCGTCGTTATTGCCCATCTTTTGGAACACTTCTTCCAGTTTGTCCCAAAGATTGTTGCGATCGGTGAAATGAGAGTGTCCCCAAACATAGAACAGATTGATCTGCGTGAAAATGGGTTTCATATTGTAAAATCTATCCGCAATTTCAAGCAATCTCGGATTTAAGTCTTCGCAAGTCGGGTTAAAGAAGAACCAATCCTGCGGCATCATGAATTTTTCGTCATTGGTAATCGTGCGTGCATACTTAATGCCGCAGTTTTTAAGGATCTGTTTCGTTTCCGGGTTATACGAACCGTGTCCGTATGCAAAACCGCGTACCGTGCCGCCGAACACTTCCTCCAGCGCTTCACGATTTTTAAGAACGTCGTATGTAGCCTGCGCCGGTGCAATACGTCCCAAATAACCGTGAGTATGACCGTGTGCCGCTACCTCGTGACCCTTGTAGCGCTCCACGGGGTTTTCAATTTGGTCAAACAGAACGTCGCCGCTGACCAAGTTAAACGTACCCTTGATACCGTATTTGTTCATCAGCGCGATCAACTTTTCATCCTGCGGCCAACCATCGTCATAACTCATGGTAAAAGCCTTGCGTTTTCCTTCGGGAAACACCACGTATACTGACATAACAATCACTCCTTATCTTATGCTCATTGTAACAAACCGACTTCGGTATGTCAACGATTTAACAGCGGCTTGACACCTTTTTCAAGCGCTTTAAACAAGAACGGCAGTCCCACCAGTTGCACCGGTGCCACGATCGCAGCTTGTATCAAGCGACCCGGCAAGAAAATGAGAAATCCCTTGTCGTATAAAATGCTCAACCACAAGGTGTTTAAGCACAACGTACACACGATCTGTGTGCATACCACCGCTAACACAATCCACCAAAAACTTTTCTTGCGATAGAAACACAAACCGTAGATCAAACCGATAAGCCCTGCCGTCAATGTAAACCCAAGAAAAATCGGTCCGTTCGGAAATAACATAGCACCAATCAAATCGCTAAGCCCGTGTACGACCATTGCCGCGATCGGACCGTACAGATAGGCAACGATCGCCACCGCGAACAACGACAAACCCAATCGCTCGGTGGTCGTGTTGAGAGATGCTAATCGCGCCAGCACTACGTCGACGGCAATCATCATACCGCAAACGACCAACCGTAAAATCTTATTTTTTGACATAAAAAGCCCTCCTTATTCTCCTGTTGTTGAATAAGGAGGGTTTCCTCGTCCTTATGTTCAACAGCGGGATGCGACCGATAAACCGCAAGAAATTTCTTTTCGTTCGCGCGGCAACTCCCCGTCCGCACGACACTTAACGCTTATCGATCTACTCTGTGTTAATTGAGTACGAAAAATTGCTCGTACCAAAGAATAAAGGTGTAAATGGTCCAGATCTTTTTCATATTGTGCGACTTGCCTTGCTTATGATCCTCGAGCAACTGCATAATCGCATCCATATTAAAGAACTTTTCCGCGATCTCGCCCGCAAAAGCGGATTTTACCCGCTCGTAATAGACGTCCTGTCGGAGCCAATCGTTGAGCGGTACGGGGAATCCCAATTTCTTTTTGTGAGCGGTGCGTTCCGGCAACTGTCTGAGTGCTGCCGCACGAAGCGCCACTTTGGTGGTGTTCCCGTCGATGCGATACTTGGTCGGCAACGTGACTGCCAGTTCCAGCATCTTTTTATCCAAAAACGGCACGCGCAACTCCAAAGAATTCGCCATACTCATACGATCCGCTTTTTGCAAAATATCATACAGCATCCACGTCTGCATATCCACGTATTGCAATTGCGTAGGCTCGTCAAGATGGGAAACTTTATCGAAATGCGGCTTAGACCATTCCACCGGATCACACGGTGTGCCGGGATTCTTTAAGAATTTCGCTCGCTCGTCCCGCGTAAACACGTAATTGGCACGCATAAACCGCTCATACGGCAACATCGCACCGCGAACGGCAAACCGCTTTCCCTTAACGCTTTCGGGCAACCGTCGGGCAATTCCCGCCACGCCCTTGCGCAGGATACGCGGTATGCGACTGTATTTGTGGAAATGACCGCCTTCCAGGTACATCGGATATCCGCCGAACAACTCGTCAGCACCCTCACCCGATAAGACAACTTTCACGTATTTTGCCGCATTTTCTGCCAAGAAATACAGCGGCACTTCCGACGGATTCGGCAACGGCTCGTCCATAAAATACTGGATTTTTCCCGCCATATCGAAATATTGTTCCGCCGACACCTTGTTGGCAATGTTTTCGACGTTGATCTCTTTGGAAAACGCCTGCGCATACGGCAATTCGCTGTACTGTTCTTCCTCGTAGCCGACCGAAAACGTCTTAACTGCAGACGCTACCTTGGATACCTCGCGCACGACGTAACTGGAATCCACACCGCTGGATAAGAAACAGCCAACCTCGACGTCACTGATCTGGTGCACCGCTACCGATTCCACAAACTCGTCGGTAATGCGCTGCTCCCAGTCCTCTGCCGACAAGGTCTTGTCCGCTTTGAAATAGTCCGCCACGTCGTAATACTTGTGGATGGAGAGGTTTCCGCCCTGCCACTCAAAATATTCACCGTTGAGCAACTTGTACACGTTCTTAAAGAACGTTTCCCGCATCGGCAAGTATTCATAGCATAACCAATCGGGCAACTTGCTCTCATCAAGCTCTTTTACGAAATCAGGATGCGATAAGAACGATTTGATCTCCGACCCAAAAAAGAAATCGGTGCCGCGCTGATAATAGTAAAAGGGTTTAATACCGAAAATATCTCTGGCGCCGAACAGTTTCTTTTGTACACTGTCCCATACCACAAACGCAAACATTCCGCGCAAACGGTCAAGAAGCTTTGCGCCCCATTCCTCATACCCGTGCAACAGCACCTCGGAATCCGTCTGCGTTTTGAATACGTGACCTGCAGCGAGCAATTCCTCACGAAGGTCACGGTAATTATAGATCTCGCCGTTAAAGACAAGCACCTTGGTACCATCTTCGTTTTGAATAGGTTGGCTGCCGCCCTCCAAGTCAATAATAGACAGTCGGCGAAAGCCGAGTGCCATATCCTCGTCGAGATAATAATCCGCCTGATCGGGGCCGCGATGAACAATACGATCCGCCATCGCTTGAATGACCGCACGACGGTCGCCACCATAGCCGTTGACAAAATATCCGGCAAATCCGCACATATGCAGTCGCCCCTTTCGTTAGTCTCGTAAGCCTTTGTTTCCGAAATATCGCGTATACTTCTTAAAGTAACTTGCCTGGTTTTTCTGGAAATACACCCAGCGTTTCAGATTGCGATCCTTGTTGTAGTACAACGATTTACACAACTTTCCGCGCCGAATAAGATCCCGCGCCTTGGCTTTCAGTTCCGGATCGCTGACATATTCAAAGATCAGCGCTTTCGGAATGATGGTCCACAGCGTTTCACCGGTTGCAACGGTGCATTCTGCCGGCTTGTCCAGCAACACGTCATCCACTAAATACTGTGCCAGGTTATAGCCCTCTGCCGTCACGAAGAAACTGCTGCGTCCTTGACGCGGATTCATCTCAAACAGTTTGTACTGTCCGTCGCGGCTGTCAAGCTTAAAGTCAAAGTTGGCAAAACCCTTGTAACCGATATCCTCTAAAAAGGTTTTCATCTGCCGCGCCAGTTGACGATCCTCTGTCGGGATGATCGCGGCATAACTGCCGATACCCTCCGGCGAATGCTCCTCCAGTAACGCTTGTCCGAGCGCGATCAACCGCACTTTGCCGTCTTTGCCGCAATAGCAGTTCATAACGCGCATATGGCTGTCGTCACCCGGGATATATTCCTGAATGATCAAATGATCCTGATACGTCGAGCCGTAGATCGCCGCCAAGATCGCATCAAATTCCTCACGGTTTTCTGCCACGAACACCTTTTTCTTGTGCGGGAAGTGGCAATTCCAGTATGCCACGCTGTTGGACGGCTTAATAACCACCGGGAAAGCAAACGGCAACTCTACGTTTTGATAGTTGTTAACCGTCACCGTGGCGGTTTTGGGGAACGCGAAGCCGTGTTGTTCACACAACGCGTAAAAGGTTTCCTTCATACTCAACTGCGTCAACAGTTGTTCGTCAATGCAGGTGAACCTGTAATAGTCGCGCAGGGCATCCTGGTTGCGCGAAAGCAACTTGATATAATTATCCCCACACGGCACAAGCAATAACTCAACGTCTTTCGGGTAGCGCGCCGAAAAATCGATAAGCGTTTTACAAAACACATCATCTTCTTCAATGCGCGGCTCAACGACCTCCACCGTCACAATGCGGCTGTTGGAGGTCGCACCCAGACGTCCCTTTCCGACGGCGACCGAGCAAACACCGTACGCCTCGTGGAAAGAGCGCGCCATACCGTACACGTTAACATCACTGCCGAGTAAAACCGGAACAAAGTTATGCAGCGCCATTCAAAACACCCTCTTTGTTGTGTGCGAATTTAAGAACCCGTCGAATAGTTCGGGGCCTCCTTGGTGATGGAAATGTCGTGCGGATGGCTCTCACGGAGACCCGCACCGGTGATGCGAACGAACTGACCTTTTTCTTGCAGTTCGGAAATGGTATGGCATCCGCAATAACCCATACCGGCACGCAAACCGCCCATCAACTGATACACCGTGTCGGACAGCGGTCCCTTGTACGGTACGCGACCTTCGACACCTTCGGGAACGAGTTTCTTGTTGTTTTCTTGGAAATAGCGGTCGCTGCTGCCTTTCGCCATAGCGCCCAAGCTACCCATACCGCGATACACCTTGAACTGACGGCCTTGATAGAGCTCCGTTTCACCGGGAGACTCCTCGCAACCCGCAACCAGCGAACCAACCATCATCACGTTGGCACCGGCAGCGATCGCTTTTACGAGGTCACCGGAATATTTGAGTCCGCCGTCCGCGATAACCGGGATACCGTATTTTGCTGCCGCGCACGCCACGTCATACACTGCCGTGATCTGCGGTACACCGATACCCGCCACCACACGAGTAGTGCAGATGGAACCGGGGCCGATGCCCACTTTAACGGCATCCACGCCTGCGTCGATCATAGCTTCTGCTGCTGCTGCAGTCGCGATGTTACCTGCGATCAGCGATACGTTCGGGAACGCCGCTTTCACTTTTTTAATGCAATTGAGAATGTTGTGGCTGTGACCGTGTGCCGAATCCAACACCAGCACGTCGACCTGTGCCTTTACCAGTTCAGCTGCACGCTCCAGCACGTTCGCCGTGGTGCCGATTGCCGCCGCACACAGCAGACGACCTGCCGCATCACGCGCAGAGTTCGGATACTTAACGGCTTTTTCAATATCTTTGATCGTAACAAGACCTTTGAGCATACCCTTATCGTCCACGATGGGCAACTTCTCAATGCGATGCTGACGCAAGATCTCCTGCGCCTGTTCCATCGTCGTACCGACAGGTGCGGTAACGAGGTTATCCTTGGTCATAACCTCCTCGATGCGCTGATTGAAATCGGTCAAGAAGCGCATATCGCGGTTGGTCAGGATACCGACCAGTTTGCCGTCACGGCAGATCGGCACACCGGAAATGCGGTACTTGCCCATCAACTCGTTGGCATCCGCTACCAAATGATCGGGAGAGAGGAAGAAGGGGTTGACGATAACGCCGTTCTCGGAACGCTTAACGCGATCCACCTGATCGGCCTGTGCCTCAATATCCATATTCTTATGAATAACACCGATACCGCCTTCACGCGCAATCGCGATCGCCATACGCGCCTCGGTGACCGTGTCCATAGCAGCGGTCATAAGCGGGGTGTTAAGCGTGATCGTTTTGGTCAATTTCGTCGTCAATTTTACGTCGGCGGGCAACACATCCGATTCCGCGGGGATGAGCAGCACATCATCGAAGGTCAGACCTTCTTTCAAAAACTTTTCGCCTGCATTCAGATTTACCATAATTCTCTCTCCTTTATTATTCGTCGTCACTGAGCTTGAGTACCGCCATAAACGCTTCTTGCGGCACTTCCACACTGCCCAACTGACGCATTCGTTTCTTGCCTTCCTTTTGCTTTTCCAAGAGCTTCTTCTTACGGGTAATGTCACCGCCGTAGCATTTTGCCAAAACGTCCTTGCGCATGGCGCGCACCGTTTCGCGGGCAATGATCTTCCCGCCGATCGCCGCTTGGATCGGCACTTCAAACAACTGGCGCGGAATGTTATCCCGTAATTTCTCACACATTCGCCGACCACGTGCATACGCGTTGCCGGCAAACACGATGAAGGACAAGGCGTCCACCACATCGCCGTTGAGCAGGATATCCAATTTGACAAGTTCGGACTTGCGATAGCCCTTTAACTCGTAATCAAAACTGGCGTATCCTTTTGTACGGGATTTGAGTGCATCAAAGAAATCGTACACGATCTCGTTGAGCGGCAACTCATAATGAATATCCACACGCGTTTGATCCAGATATTTCATATCGTGGAACACGCCGCGCCGCTGTTGACACAGTTCCATAATGTTACCGACGTACTCGGTCGGCGACAAAATGTGCGCTTCCGCAATCGGCTCCTCCGCAAACGCAATGTTGGCGGGATCGGGGTAGTTGGTGGGGTTATCAATATATTCCACCGTGCCGTCTGTGCGGGTGATATGATAGATAACGCTGGGGGCTGTCGTAATCAGATCCAGATCGTATTCTCTCTCCAAGCGTTCTTGAATGATCTCCATGTGCAAAAGCCCTAAAAAGCCGCAACGGAAACCAAAACCGAGCGCCACCGAAGTTTCGGGTTCAAAGGTAAGCGACGCGTCGTTGAGTTGCAAACGTTCCAGCGCTTCACGCAGGTCTTGATAATGCGCTCCGTCCGCCGGGAACACACCGCAGAACACCATCGGATTTACCTTGCGATAACCGGGAAGCGGTTCGGTTGCCGGTGCTTTGGCAAGCGTCACGGTATCGCCCACACGCGCATCGTGCACCGTTTTAATGGAAGCCGCGATATACCCGACCTGCCCCGCATGCAACGATCCGCAAGGTTCGAGCGAGCCGGCACGCATAATGCCAACCTCCACCACGTCAAAGGTAGCACCGGTTGCCATCATACGAATGGTATCCCCGACCTTGACCGTGCCTTCTTTTACACGAATATATACGATAACGCCTTTGTAGCTGTCGTAATAACTGTCAAAGATCAACGCTTGCAACGGTGTGTCGTCTTCACCCGCAGGTGCGGGGATTTTTTCGACGATCGCCTCTAATACGTCTTCAATGTTCGTGCCCATCTTCGCCGAAATGAGCGGCGCATCGGAAGCATCAATGCCGATGATGTCCTCAATCTCGGCACGCACCTCCTCAGGTCGCGCCGACGGCAGGTCGATCTTGTTGATGACCGGCACGATTTCCAGACCGTGTTCCACCGCCAAATATGTATTGGCTAACGTCTGCGCTTCAATTCCTTGCGAGGCATCTACGATCAAGATCGCGCCTTCGCAAGCGGCAAGCGAACGGGACACCTCGTAGTTAAAGTCCACGTGACCCGGTGTGTCGATCAAATTAAAAATATACGTCTGCCCGTCTTTGGCATCGTAGGACACGGTCACGGCGTGAGCCTTAATGGTGATGCCACGCTCTCGCTCCAGATCCATGCTGTCGAGCAACTGATTTTCCATATCACGCAACGCTACCGCGCGCGTCTTTTCCAGAATACGGTCGGCCAGCGTGGACTTACCGTGGTCAATATGGGCAATAATGCAGAAGTTTCGAATATGCTCACGCGAAACCGCCATGTTCCTTTCACCTCAATTTATAATACTGTTCCGTCGGCGTGTCGCGGCACACCGTCCTCCCCGATCACGATATCCTCAATATCCGAGTGGGTATACTTGCGGATATCCCGCATACGGAACTGATCGCCGGATGCCGTAAACGTGATCGAGATGCCGTGCCGTTTGGCACGGCCTGTCCGCCCGATGCGGTGCAGATAATATTCATTCTCTTCGGGAATGTCGTAATTGAAAACCGCTTCCACGTCGTCCACGTCGATGCCGCGCGCGGCAACATCGGTAGCGACCAAGATCTCGAATTTTCCCTTGCGGAAACCTTCCATAACGCGGTTACGTTGCCCTTGCGGAATGTCGCCGTGCAGGCAATCCACCGACAGTTCTCGTTTTTGCAACTGTTTATTCAACCAAGCGACCGTGCTTTTGCGGTTGCAAAAGATCATCGCCCGATGTAAATCCAGATGTTTGGCAAGCGTGGTGATGGCATCCAACCGTTCGCTTTCGGTTGCCTCCATCGCATATTGCGTAATTTGCGGGCGGGCATCTCCCTCCGCCTCAACGGTGATCTCCACCGCATCACGCTGATATTCCCACGCCACGTTCATCACTTCGCGCGAGATGGTGGCGCTGAATAACACTACTTGCGTATCACCGGGTGTTGCGTTGATGATCTTGCGCACGTCGCGGATGAAGCCCATCTTGAGCATTTCGTCCGCTTCGTCCAATACCGCCGTATACACGTTACCCAGCCAAACCGTGCCGCGGTTAATGTGATCCAACAGTCGACCGGGCGTTGCCACCACAATCGTCGGCTTTTTCTTAAGTGCCGTAAGTTGTCGGTTGATCGGCTGACCGCCGTACAGCGCCACGATACGGACCTCGGGCATAAACATGGCAAGTTGCTGCAGATCGTCGGTGATCTGTATGCAAAGCTCTCTGGTCGGGCACACTACCACTGCCTGAATGTCCTTGCAATCGGGGCGGTAACACTCTAAAAGCGGAATACCGAACGAGCAAGTCTTACCCGTTCCCGTTGGTGCTTTGGCAATGACGTCACGGCCCTCGAGCATCGGCAAAATCGCCTGCTGCTGGATCGGGGTGGGTTGCGAGAATCCCATTTTTGCCAATGCCTGCATCAATTCGGGACGCAACTCGAATTCTTCAAACCCCGCTCCGTGTGCCATGACCGCCAAAACCTCCGTGTGTATATTTGGTCTATTATAGCACACCTCCTCGCGCGGGGCAAGACTAAAATTCAAAAAAAGATACCGTCAACTCGTGTAATTATCCAATAAAGACGCCAGCATTTCTTCGCCTTCGATCACGATACCTTCTCGCAACCGCTGTTGCTCCTCCTCAGGCAAAGAAGCAACCGACACGTCATACACCTCCACAGGCTCGTCTGAGCCGCTTTCAAACAGCGCAATCTGCCCGTTCCATTCACGAAGCGTTTGGTACGTCACCCGTTCAGACGGCTCGTTTTCGGTCTTTGACCCCTCCGGCAACAGCACACTCACCCACGCGGCAATACCGATCAGCAACACACACGCAATCAGCGCCGGCATTAGCCGCCTGCGTTCCTCGGCACGCGTTTCCTTTCGCATACAACAGCCCCCTTTTTCGGTAGTGTGCAGCAAACTTCCCGCTCCTATACATTGTTTACAATTTTGACATTTGACAATTCGGCGTCTGTGCTATAATATAATAGTACCTTATTTGTATTTTCCCCACGCGGTTTTCGCGTGTACAGATTTCCACAAGGAGGAACCCGCTTATGACATTCCGTAAACCGGCTTGGGTAGACCGTGTATCGGCGGCGCTGTCCACGAAAAAAGGTCGGAGTATCCTCAGCCTTCTCGGCAGAGCTTTATTATCCGTCGGTCTTGTCATCGTGCTCACCGGCTGTATCGTCGCGTGCGTGCTGACGGTATACGTTGCCACAAACTTCACCGGTCAGTCCAATCTGCCGGATGTCGATTCCATCAACGAAAACCAAACGAGTATTGTTATGACGCTCAACGAAACGACCGGCAAGTACGAGGAGTTTCAGCGACTCAGCGGTATCAAACGCATCTGGACGCCCTTAAGCGAAATGCCGGCAAATATGCAAAACGCTGTCGTGGCAATCGAGGACGAGCGCTTCCACACGCACTTCGGTGTTGACTGGAAACGTACCATTTCCGCCTTTGCCAACCTGGTGTTGCACTTTAATTCCACCGAATACGGTGGATCAACCTTAACTCAGCAGCTCATCAAGGTTATGACCGGTAACAACGACCATTCCATTCAGCGTAAGGTCACCGAGATTTTGTCTGCGGTCGAAATGGAAAAATATTATTCCAAGGACGAGATCCTGCAAGCCTACATCAATATGATGCCGCTTGCCAGCAACGTCACGGGCGTTGGCGCAGGTGCCAACTATTTCTTCGGCGTAGAAGCAAAAGATCTCACCTTGGCACAGTGCGCGGCGCTTGCTGCTATGACCAACAACCCGGTCAAATATAACCCTTATCGTAAACCCGAAAATCTGCGAGCACGTCAGCGCACCGTCTTATATAAGATGTACGAACTGGATTTCATCACTGCAGATGAATATAAGCAGGCACTCGGCGAAGAACTGTATTTTAAGAGCAGCGCCAAAACCACCGAGGTCAACGACTGGTACACCGATATGCTTATTGACGACGTGACTTATGCACTCGTCGATACCTACGGCTACACCGAAGCGCAAGCGCGCAATATGGTGTTTTACGGCGGTCTGACCATCTACTCGTGCGAAAATCCCACCTTGCAAGCAAAGGCAGAAGCCGTTTTTGCCAATGACGAAAACTTCCCCGCTGCGCTGCTCAGCGACGTCGTTCAGCCGCAAGCCGCCATCTACGTGATGGATTACACCGGCAAGACCGTGGCTGTTGTCGGCGGACGTGGCGAAAAGAATGCAGACCGCATTCTTAACCGTGCCACCAGCTCCATTCGTCAGCCGGGTTCGTCGATGAAACCGCTCTCGGTATACGCACCGGCAGTACAGTTGAACTTGATCAATTATTCCTCGCAGGTCAAGGATTGTTATATCACACTTAAGGACGGTACCAAATGGCCGAAGAACTATAACCAATCCGTACCGGCCGACAGCGGTATGACGACCATCGACGTTGCGGTACAAACCTCCAAAAACACCGTTGCGGCACAGATCGTACAGCAACTTACCCCGCAACGCTCGTTCAGTTTCTTAACAGGACCGTTGAATTTGACCTCACTTGTCACCTCCGATGCCAACGGAAACACCGACATCGATTTTGCGCCGATGGCGCTCGGCGGTCTGACCAAGGGTGCCTATCCGCGCGAGATGGCAGCCGCTTATCAGATGTTCGGCAACGGCGGTTATTACAACGAGCCGTATTCCTTCACCAAAGTGGAACAAAACGGCAACGTGATTTTACAACACAACTATTCACCCGTTCAGGTGTTGGACGAAGACTCCGCTTACGTGATGAACCGTTTGTTGCAAACCGTTGTCACCGGTGACCAAGGCGCTACGGCGCGTACGCTCAAAGCGTCGTGGAATCAATGGGAAGTTTTTGCCAAGACGGGTACCACACAGCAAAACAACGACGTATGGCTGGTTGCAGGTACTCCTCAATACGTAGCATCGTGCTGGTTCGGCTATGATAAGAACCAAGTGCTTACCACTGCACAAACCTCCGCAGCACGTACGCTGTGGAGCAAGACGATGCTGGCGTTGCACGAAGGATTGCAACCCACCGCCTTTACGCGTACAGGCAATACGGTGGAAGCCGAGTTCTGTACCGAAACCGGTTTACTTGCTACCGAAAAATGCACCTCCAAGCGTGTCGGCGTTTACAAGCCCGATCATATGCCGGAGATGTGTACAAAGCACGGTAGCACGGTTGTCGGCGGCACCGTCCCCCAGGAATAAGTTAATCAGGCGGGTTGTCCGTGAGTCGCGGACAACCCGCCTGTCTAATTTTTCCTTAAAATATTTGAAATTAGCACTTGATTTTTATAATCGGCTGTGTTATAGTGTTTTCATTCGCAAAACGCGTGTTTTTGGGTGGTGGACAGTTTATGGATCAAACGGCACGAACCAATGAATGGATCTTGGTTCGCGCAGATGCCCTTCCCGAGGTATACGGCAAGGTGCTCGAAGTCAGCGACGCATTGCGTGTCGGTCGCTTTGCTTCGGTCAGCGAAGCCGTACGGGCGGTAGGCATCTCCCGCAGCGCTTATTACAAATACAAAGACACGGTTGCCCCGTATCTCGGCAGTAAAACCGATGCCGAGTTTATGACGGTGGAACTGGTCTTGCAAGATTCCCCCGGCGTCTTATCCGGTCTGCTGTCCGCGTTCGCCAAGGTTGGTGCCAACATTGTGACCGTCAACCAGCAATCTCCCGAAGACGGCAGTGCTTGCGTATCCATCTGTGCCAAGACGGGCGGTATGTCGCAGTCTTTGGACGCGTTTGCCAATGAATTATCCCACGTCCCCGGTGTGCGCCGCGTCGGCGCCATCAGTCAGAAAGGCGGAGAAGTATAAATGATCTCGGTAGCAATTTTAGGTCACGGTGTAGTCGGCTCAGGTGTGGCAGAAGTTCTGCTGCAAAATGCAGATACCATCACCAAAAAAGCAGGCGATGCTTTGCGCGTCAAACGCATTTTGGATCTGCGCAGTTTCCCCGATCTGCCGTATGCCGATCTCTTTACCACGGATTTTGAAACGATCGCGCAGGATGATGACATCCGCATCGTGGTAGAAACCATGGGCGGTTTACATCCGGCTTATGATTTTGTCAAGACGTGCTTGCTTGCCGGCAAAAGCGTTGTCACTTCCAATAAGGAACTGGTTGCCGCCAAAGGCGACGAATTGCTCGCCATTGCGCAGGAGCGCAACGTCAATTTCTTGTTTGAAGCCAGCGTCGGCGGCGGTATTCCGATCTTGCGTCCGCTTTCCCAGTGCCTCGCCGGTAACGAGATCGAATCGGTAGCCGGCATTTTGAACGGCACCACCAACTTCATGCTCACCCGTATGGTGCAGGATGGTATGGATTTTGAAAGCGCATTGAAACTGGCTCAGGAACTCGGTTACGCCGAACGCAATCCGTCGGCAGACGTTGACGGACACGACGCGTGCCGCAAGATCTGCATTTTGGCGGCACTCGCTTACGGCAAACACGTTTACCCCGAGCAAGTATACACCGAAGGCATCTCGGCGATCACCCCCGCCGACGTAAAATATGCTGAAGCCATCGGCCGCGTCATCAAGCTCATCGGTCAGGTTAAGCGTCAAGGCGACCGTATTCACTGTATGGTTTCGCCGTTGCTCATTCCGACGGACAATTTGCTTGCTCAGGTAAGCGACGTATTCAACGCCGTTCAAGTCTGCGGAAATGCTGTCGGCGACGTAATGTTCTACGGTCGCGGCGCCGGCAAACTTCCCACCGCCTCAGCGGTAGTGGGTGACGTCATCGATGCCGCTCAACACCTTGCCGAACGCAAGCCTCTCGGCTGGGCGGCAGGTGAGCCCGCATATGTGTTGGATCACGCGGATAACGAATGTGCCGTCTTGCTTCGCTTTGAAACGAATGATAAACAGGCCTTGCTTGCAAGTATGAAATCGGCGCTCGGCGACGTTTCCGTCGTCACGCTTTCCGACGCACCGGCTAACGAGTTAGCGGTTGTGACGGCAGTTATGAGCGAACGTCAGTTAGATAACGGTCTGGCAACACTCGGAGATCAGCCGATCTCCCGTTTGCGCCTGTTATAATACCCATAGACAAAGGAGGATCCCCCATGCTTATCGTACAAAAATTTGGCGGCAGTTCCGTTGCCAATGCTGAAAGGGTTATGAACGTTGCCCGACGGGTAACTGAAACCTACCGTGCCGGAAACGAAGTAGTCGTCGTTGTGTCGGCACAAGGTGATACGACCGATGATCTCATCGCCAAAGCCAAAGAGATCAACCCCAGCGCCAGCAAACGCGAAATGGATATGCTGATGGCGGCGGGCGAACAAATCTCGATCGCTTTGCTTGCTATGGCGTGTGAACAACTCGGCTGTCCCGCCGTTTCCCTGCTTGGCTGGCAGGCAGGCTTCTCTACCGATTCGAAATACTCCGCGGCGCGTATCAAAACCGTCAAGGCAGAACGCATCCGCGCTGAACTCGACAAGAAAAAGATCGTCATCGTCGCCGGTTTCCAAGGCGTCAACAAATACGACGACGTCACCACGCTCGGTCGCGGTGGTTCGGACACCAGTGCCGTGGCAATCGCCGCAGCGATGAACGCCGATCTCTGCCAAATCTATACCGACGTGGAAGGCGTGTACACCGCCGACCCCCGCAAGATTCCCACTGCGCAGAAGTTAGACGAGATCACCTACGACGAAATGTTAGAACTTGCCACGCTGGGCGCGCAAGTGCTTAACAACCGCTCGGTAGAAATGGCAAAAAAATACAACATTGAACTGGAAGTTCTCTCCAGCTTAAAGCACGTTCCCGGCACCAAAGTGAAGGAGGTCACCAAAATGGAAAAAATGTTAATTAAAAGTATCGCAAAAGACACCGACGTTGCGCGTGTAATGATCGTCGGCATCCCGGACGAACCCGGCATTGCCTTTAAAATTTTCTCCCGCGTTGCCCAGGCGCACGTCAACGTGGACATCATTTTGCAGTCGGTCGGTCGCGACGGCACCAAGGACATCACCTTTACCGTTCCCGCGGGCGAGGGCGAGCGCACGGTTGAAGCTTTGCGCGAGTACTGCGACCACTTGAACGCCAAGAAACTCGCTTACGACACCGATATCGCGAAAGTATCCATCGTCGGTGCGGGTATGGAAACG
Organism: Acutalibacteraceae bacterium; assembly: GCA_045630765.1. GTDB lineage: Bacteria > Bacillota > Clostridia > Oscillospirales > Acutalibacteraceae > RGIG3009. The sequence continues at coordinate 32,139 of JAZQTM010000046.1, forward strand.
CATGAAGGCGTTGCTTCCCGTATGTTCGGCGCGCTGTCGGATGCCAACATCAACATTCAGACCATCTCCACCAGCGAAATTAAAATCTCGGTGCTGATCGATCGCGCCGATGCCGATCGCGCTGTTGCCGCTGTGCATCACGCGTTCTTCGACGAAGCTTAAGAAAGACGAAAAAAGCCGCAACGCGGCTTTTTTCTTTGTAAAGGAGGTGACAGCTATGCTGGGTGTATATCTGCACGTGCCGTTTTGTGTGTCCAAATGCCCGTACTGTGATTTTTATTCGCTGGCGGGCAGTACCGACGACGATAAAGACCGTTATCTGCAAGCTCTGATCGAGTCGTTGCACCATTGGTCTGCACAACTGCATACAACCGCCGATACCGTCTATCTCGGCGGCGGTACCCCGACGTTGCTCGGTGCCCACCGCCTGGCACGGCTGATCACCGCCGCGCGGAACGCGTTTTCGGTGCCAAACGACGCAGAGATCACTCTGGAAGCAAATCCGGGCGACGATTTGGGCGATATTTTACGCGCCTTTGCCGCCACGGGCGGTAACCGCTTGTCGCTGGGAGTACAATCGGTCAATGATCGACAACTGCAACTGCTTGGCAGACGACACACTGTCGCCGACGTGGACGCCGCCATCACCGCCGCCCATCACGCGGGGATCACCAACGTGTCGTGCGACCTGATGCTTGGTACGTCGGAACAAACCGCCGAGGACGTTCGTGCCGCCGCCCGCCGTTTTGCCGAATGGGGCACCCGTCACGTATCCGCGTATCTGTTAAAATTGGAAAACGGCACGCCGTATGCTAAATCCCCTCCCGTTTTACCGGATGAGGATGCGGCAGCAACCTTATATATGGAAGCTGTTGCCGCGCTAAAAGAGCACGGCTATGTGCAATACGAAATTTCCAATTTTGCGCACCCCGGTTTTGAGAGTCGCCACAACCTGAAATACTGGAACTTGGAACCGTATCTCGGTATCGGTCCTGCTGCCCATTCGTTTTTGGACGGCAAACGACTGTATTATCCCCGCTCACTGTCAGCCTTTTTGGACGGCGGTGAGCCGTTGCCGGAAACACCCGACGATGCCGTTATTCCCGAAAATTCCCCCGCGGAATATGCGATGCTGCGGCTACGGTTGACAGAAGGTCTGACCGAAGAGTCTTTTGCCGCCCGTTTTGGCACGCCCCTCCCCGCCGCGTGGCGCAAAAAGGCTGCCACGCTACCACCGCATCTCGTCACGGTGGATCCCGAGGGGATCCGCTTGTCCCCCGAAGGGTTTTTGGTGTCGGATGCGATCATCGCGCGTATTCTGTAAAAAAAAGAACGACCGAGTCGTTTGACTCGGTCGTTTTTGTTGTTTTTTATCTTCCTTCCGGCAACATACGGTAGGTATTCACACGCTGGTCCATCATGCAGCGGGAGAAGCACTCCGCATATTCCGTGCCGCACAGTTTACCGCGGGACAAGTCGCCTGCGCGGTTGCTGGCAAACGCATCAACACCTTGATGCGCGCTCAACCAGCCATACTGGCTTTCGTGGCACTGAAGCGCCTTGGTTTTCAGATCGATCGTATCCGTGATATCCACGTACTCGGTCGGACGGAAACTGGTCGAGCCGTTTGCCGTCATATAGAAGATCGCGGGCACAACTTCGTGTACCGGATACTTCGTTTTGTAGTTCGGGATGGTCGCGATAAAGCTTGCGTTAAATGCCAACAGGGACGTTTCGGTATGATCGCGCATATAATCCTCATGATACTGCGTGAAGATGATATCAGGCTTTGTATAACGGATTACGTCGACCAATTTATCGATCACCGCACGGTCGTTGGAATCCACGTGCAGATCGTAAACACCCAAGTTGAAGTACTCTTTTGCACCGATCACTTTCGCCGCCGCTTCCGCTTCTTTCACGCGAATTGCCGCGATCTCGTCGGGCTCTAACGTCATTGAACCGCCGCTGCCGTTCGTAACACCGCAAACGTACACTTCGTCACCGCGTGCAACGCAACGTGCCAGCGTACCGAAGCAACCGAATTCCGCATCGTCGGGATGACAACCAATAGCTAATACTCGCATATTTTATTCCCTCGCTTTGTTAATAATTGCAAGTTCATCATACACTCATTAATCGGCAAAGTCAATATTGACTTTGCCGAATTTTATTGTAAAATAAAAGTATACTTAACTATCTGAAAAGGAGTGTCAGACTATGTCCAAATACGCCGGAACTCAAACCGAGAAAAACTTGGAAGCCGCTTTCGCAGGTGAATCGCAAGCGCGCAACAAGTACACCTATTTCGCTTCTGTTGCCAAAAAAGAAGGCTATGAGCAGATCGCAGCACTGTTCCTCAAAACTGCCGACAACGAAAAAGAGCACGCCAAATTGTGGTTCAAGGAACTGCAGGGCATCGGCAACACCGCTGAGAACTTGGGTGCTGCCGCAGACGGCGAAAACTACGAATGGACCGATATGTACGAAGGTTTCGCCAAAAGCGCCGACGAAGAAGGGTTCCCGGAACTCCCCCGCAAATTCCGCTTGGTCGCAGCGATCGAGAAGCATCACGAGGAGCGCTATCGTGCCCTGCTGAAAAACGTCGAAACCGCCGCTGTGTTTGAGAAGAGCGCCGTGCGCGTATGGGAATGCCGCAACTGCGGTCACATCGTCGTGGGTACCAAGGCTCCCGAGCTGTGCCCCACCTGTGCGCATCCGAAGAGCTACTTCGAACTCCACGCCGAGAACTATTAAACAATAAAAAAAGACCGCCCTTGTGAGGGCGGTCTTTTTTTATTATCCAGCGATGCTAAAAGTTTTTGTCAGCGTTTTGTCACTAAAACTAAACAATTCTTTCACTTCCACTTCAATATCGGTAGTGGTATCGTTCAGTTCGTAAGCAACCTCTACATCAAGCGAGGCTCCCTTCTTAATCTCTTTCATTTGATTATCCGAACTATAGTTGGCACTATCGGCTAAAATATAAGCTTCATTCAACCCCACGCCGTTTTGGTATACGGTATCTTCAAACGCCGTAAAGAAGGCCGTAGCATCCTCATCACTGTTGTTTGTGAAGACATATTTCACTATAACAACAGCATCGCCTTCGTAATCTTTAGCCAAACGGCAACTGTCAATCACAACAGAATAGTCGCCTAATGTACTATTACCTCCACCATTTCCGTTAGCACTGCCACTTCCTTGGTCACCACCGTCTTCACCACTGGCTAATGCGAAAACAGAAAAACTGAGCAAAAGCACCGCCGCCAATAAAAACAAACCAATTCTTTTCACAACAATTACCCCTTTACATGTATAATAACGGCTACACCAGCAGCCACTAGGTACATAAGTACGTCAACGACATCCCCTGTGCCGCTTACAACGCCTGCGTATTGTGCCATTTCCCAAGCCACACCCCAAAAGAGCGCTGTCAGTACACATACTAAACTGCCACGAATGCCCGAATCGAAAATGGCAAGTAGTCCACTACACAAAGCAAAACCCCATAAAAAGTCCGGCAAATAGAAAGCCACAAAATCGCAAGACAGAAAGGAAACAACCTCCCGAGAATGGGAAACAAACGGGAACCTCTCAAAAATTTTTGAGAGGTAAGTCGTTTCACGAAACAAAACGTAAAGTAAGCCACCACAAGTCAGCGATACTACACTTAACAAAAAGTTCCTCACACGTCTTGACATAACTTTATCCCCTATCTTGCATTATAGTCACAATTATGACTATTGTCAACATAAAAATCGCCTTTATGCTAAATATATAGGTAATTAAAAAGGTGGTGAGGTTGTTGATAAGTTATAAGCCCTTTTGGAGAACATTAAAAAACCGAAATATCACGACTTATACTTTAATAAACAAGTATAATATCAGCAGCGCCACCATTGATCGTATGAAAAAAGGGAACGGTATTAGTACAATGAAGATCGATGATTTTTGCCGCATCCTTAACTGTAAAGTGAGCGATATTATCGAATATGAAAGCAACCCCGCCGAGTAACAGGTTATTCGGCGGGGTTTGCTTTGTTTCCGTTTGTTTTTCCAAAACAAAAAAGACATTTATCAAGATTTGCAAACACGTTAAAACTTGAAGTAGACAAAAACATACGGTCTATTTTGAAAGAGTTGGTGTTTAGATAATTTTATCCAAAGTGCTTGACAGCCTATATAAAGCGTGTTAAAATCAATTGAACCGATAGAGGCGCATCGCATCATTAGTATTTACCGTTTAGAAGCCCGCCAAGGGTGCGGTAGAAAAAGGGGTGCGTTGCCGAAGGCGAAGCGTGGCACCCTTCGTTCTGGCAGTTGGCAATAAGATGTCACCTGTTGTCGCAGCAATGCGGAGAGCTATCCGGCAAAGAGAAAACCTGCGTGCCCCGTTGCGCGCGGTAGGTGGATTTTGCAGGATAGTTGCTTTTCGGCAACTGTCTTTTTTGTTTGTAAAGGAGTCGTTTTGTATGAAAAACACGGTATTCACCGGCGCTGCCACCGCCATCGTCACCCCGTTTAAGGGAAACGAAATTGATTACGAGCAATTCGGTCGTTTGATCGACTGGCAAATCGAGCAAGGCATCAATGCCATTGTCGTTGCCGGCACCACGGGCGAAGGCTCAACCTTGACCGACGAAGAACACAAAGCGGTCATCAAATATTGCGTGGAGAAGGTTGGCGGTCGCGTGCCTGTCATCGCCGGCACGGGTTCCAACGACACTGCCTACGCCATCTCTTTGACGAAATACGCATGCGAGGTCGGCGCGGACGCTATGCTGCTGATCACGCCGTACTACAACAAAGCCACCCAAAAGGGTATGATCGAATCGTTCCGTATGGTCGCAGACATCTCAACCAAGCCTTGCATTTTGTATAACGTTCCCAGCCGTACCGGCTGCAACCTGCTCCCCGAGTCGGTGGCAGAATTGGCAAAGCATCCCAACATCGTCGCTATAAAGGAAGCTTGCGGCAACATTTCGCAGATCGCCAAGGTTGCTGCGCTGTGTGGGGATAATATCGACATTTATTCCGGCAACGACGATCAGATCGTTCCGATCCTGTCGCTCGGCGGCAAGGGTGTCATTTCGGTGCTTTCCAACATTGCTCCTGCCGACACCGTTTTAATGTGTGAAAAATTCTTTGCGGGCGACGTCAAAGGCGCTGCTGCAATGCAGCTTGACTACCTGGAACTCGTCGATGCGCTGTTCTGCGAGGTCAATCCCATCCCGGCCAAGGCTGCCGTATCGGCGATGGGCTTCGGCGAAAACAGCTTGCGCCTGCCGTTGACACCGATGGAACCCGCTCACGAAGCAACCTTGCTTGCGCTGATGCGTCGGCACGGCATCATTCAATAAGGGGACGTTACCTATGAATATTGCTATCTACGGGTACGGCAACCTCGGCCGCGGTGTCGAGTGCGCCGTCCGTCAAAATTCCGATATGACGTTGTTCGGTGTGTTCACTCGCCGCGATCCCGCCACCGTCAAGACCTTGTTCAACACGCCCGTATATGCGACGGACGACATTTTGCAATACAAGGATCAGATTGACGTGCTCATTATCTGCGGCGGCAGTGCCACCGATCTGCCGAAAATGACACCCGATCTCGCTAAACATTTTAACGTGATCGACAGTTACGATACCCACGCCACCATTCCCGCGCATTTTGCGAATACCGATAAAGCGGCAACCGCAGGCGGGCACGTGGCACTTATCTCTTGCGGCTGGGATCCCGGCATGTTCTCGCTCAACCGCGTGTACGCTTCGGCAGTGTTGCCCGAGGGAAAAGACTACACGTTCTGGGGCAGAGGCGTCAGCCAAGGACATTCCGACGCCATTCGCCGTATCCCCGGCGTAGCGGATGCACGGCAATACACCGTGCCGATCGAAGAAAGCCTTTCGGCAGTGCGCAGCGGCAGTATGCCGACGCTCACCACTCGTGAGAAGCATCTGCGTGAATGCTACGTTGTCGCCGAAGACGGTGCTGACAAAGCTGCCATTGAGCACGCGATCAAAACTATGCCGAACTATTTTGCGGATTACGATACCACCGTCACCTTTATCACACAAGAAGAACTTAACCGTGACCACAGCGGTATCCCGCACGGCGGATTTGTCATTCGCACCGGCACCACAGGTGTCGATAACGCTCACACCCACACCATCGAATACAGCCTGAAGCTGGATTCCAACCCCGAATTTACCGCCAGCGTACTGGTCGCGTATGCTCGTGCCGTCTGCCGCTTGGCAAAACGCGGTGCGGTTGGGTGCAAAACGGTGTTTGACATTGCCCCCGCCGATCTTTCCCCGCTCTCCCCCGAGGAATTGCGGGCTACCTTACTGTAAAAAGGACGAACAACAATGACCCGAGATCTGTTATGTGAAAACGTATCGGTAAGCGAAAACGGCGCGCATCTGCAATTTGCCGGCATCGACACCGTTTCCCTCGCCAAGCAGTACGGCACCCCGCTGTACCTGATGGATGAAGACCGTATCCGCCACTGCTGCCGCGCTTACAAAGCCGCGGTGCGTGCGGCGTTCGGTGAAAACGGACAGGTGCTGTACGCCTCTAAAGCCTCGTCTTTCAAGCGCATCTATGAAATTATGCGCGAAGAAGGTATGGGGGTAGACGTCGTTTCGCTCGGCGAAATGTACACTGCTCTTAAAGCGGGTTTCCCGCTGTCACAGGCGTATTTCCATTCCAATAATAAGACGGATGCCGACATTGCTTTTGCGATGGAACACGGCATCGGTTATTTCGTCGTGGATAATGAAGAAGAACTCCTCGCCATCGAACGCGAAGCCGCCGCACGCGGCATCCGTCAATCGGTGCTGTTGCGTATCACCCCCGGTATCGATCCTCATACTTTTGAGGCGGTATCCACCGGCAAGGTAGATTCCAAATTCGGCTTTGCCATTGAAACGGGCGCCGCCGAGGATATCCTCGTTAAGGCTCTCGCGCAATCGCACGTTCACGTAGCAGGACTTCATTGCCACGTCGGCTCGCAGGTGTTTGATGCCGAAGTGTTTTTGCTGACCGCCGACGTGATGCTGCAATTCATTGCGGATATGCAAGCACGGCACGGCTTTACCACCGAACTGTTCGACATTGGCGGCGGCTTTGGTGTACGGTATTTGCCGAGCGATCCCACTTTGGATCTGAACAGCTGTATTGCCGAGATCGGTGATTTTATGAAAACAAAAGCCGAAGCACTCGGTATCGCGTTGCCGAAAATCTCTTTCGAGCCGGGACGCAGCATCGTGGCAGACGCGGGTATGACGTTATACACCGTCGGCAACGTCAAATGCATCCCCGATTTCATCAACTACGTGTCGGTAGACGGCGGTATGACGGATAATATCCGCTATGCGCTGTACACCGCCCCCTATACGCTGTTTCAAGCAAACGCTATGAACCGCGCGCACGATATGACCTGCACGGTAGTCGGTCGTTGCTGTGAAAGCGGCGATATTATTCAACCCGACGTAAAATTACCGTCGGACGTTCAGCGCGGCGATCTGGTTGCGGTTCTTACGACGGGTGCCTATCATTATTCGATGGCATCCAACTATAACCGCTTACCTCGCCCGCCGATCGTGATGCTGTCGGGCGGAAATTCGTATGTGGCGGTGCGCCGCGAAACCATTGATGATCTAATCGCTTTAGATGTTAAATAACCGTTCCACCCCATGGATAGGAGGATAGTATGACTCACGTTTTATACGGTGATGGTATCCATGACGATACCGCCGCTATTCAAGAGCTCATTGATACAACCTGTGAAGTGGCTTTGCCTGCTCCCAAAGCATTTTACCTCATATCAAAACCGCTGGAACTGCGTTCAAACGTGCGGTTAGTTCTCCCCCGCTTTGCCGAAATTCGACTGGTGGCGGGTTCCGACTGCTATATGTTGAAAAACAAAACCGTAGACGACTATCAAGACCGTATCTCCACGCGGCTTTTCCAGCACGTCAATCGGTATTCCCGCGAACGCGAAGCGTGTTGCGAGAACATTGAGGTTAGAGGCGGCATCTGGAACTTTAACAACAAACAGCAGCCTCCCAACCCGATTTCGATCGGTCGTTGCGATCCTCCGGATTATACGGGCCTTTGCTTTTTGTTCTATAACGTAAAAAATCTGCGTCTGTCCTCTTTGACGATTAAAGATCCGGCAAACTTCGCCGTAACGTTTGATACCGTATCGTATTTCAACGTTGAAAACATCACCTTCGATTTTAACGATGGCAATCGGTTTCAAAGCAATATGGACGGTATCCATCTGTGCGGTAATTGCCATCACGGCACTATCGAAAATCTTTTCGGCACCTGCTACGACGATATCGTGGCACTCAATTCCGCAGAAGGTTCGGCAGGACCGATCGAGGACGTAACCGTCAGAGGTATTTATACCGAAAATTCGTACAGCGCGGCAAGATTGTATGCTTGCAGTCCCGAAACCGCCATCCGAAACGTTCACATTTCCGACGTTCACGGCACGTTTTATAATTTCGGCATTTGCTTTATGCCCGCTTCGGGAGATGGCAAACGCGCTCTGTATGAAAACATCACCATCAATCATATGTATGGCGGTAAATCCAGTCGCGATCTTGTGAAATTCCCCAACGTGCATCAATACCGAAAATTTGCACTTATCCAAGTTGAGAACGGTGCAGACGTTAAAAACCTGACGATTTCGGATATTCATAGACGTGAATTTATCGACGGTACGGTTCCCACCTTGCAGTTTGACAAAGGCGCTGTAATCGAAAATTTGCGGCTTGACAATATCACTGCCGAGAATTTCACCGAAACGGAAAAGATGCCCTTCGTAAAAAACACGGCGGAAATCAAAAGTTGTAACGCACCGGATCTTCTCCACGAATAATAAAAGAAAACCCCTCTCGGATATCCCGAGAGGGGTTTGTTTTATTTGCGATAGTCTTTGCAAACCTTTTCCACGCACGCCTTGGCAATTTCAATTTCTTTCTCCGAAATATCCACATCAAAGATAGAAAATGTATTGTCCGTTACACTTCGTCCCGTCAACGCTGCGTACCACGTCAGTCCCAACGCATACCGACCAATTCCGCGATGGGCGTGGAACGTGTCGCGATGTACTGTTTCAATGCCCGCCGCAAGAAGTTCTTGAAAAACCTCGCCGGAGGGGATGATGAAATCGGCGTCAATATCCCGCGCAGCTTGTTCGTACGAAGCCTTGATATCGCGGAACATATCCTCAGGAGTGGCGTATCCCAGCTCAACGTTCAAACGATGGCTGTCTTTCTCGTATGCCCACGTTTGATGAACAACCACTTTTGCCTTAGGGGTACACATCCGAACAAACTCTACCAGTTTGTCAAGATATGGCTGATACGTTGCGTATCGAGGTGCGTGTCCACTGACTTGCTGTACGGTGACCACATCCCACTCCCGAGTCAACAATGCTTCTTTTAAGGAAACCTTAAACTCGGTGCTTTGTCCGTTCACTTCCAACGTGTAGGCACGCTCGTCACTCAGCATACAGCGGTAATGTCGCGGCAGAGCACAACCTCCAATATAAAGGTTATACGCATTCAGCGGATAGCGGTCTGCGGTAGCAATCCCATGCAAATACCGCTGCGCATCTTGTGAAAAACTGTTTCCGATTGATAAAACATTCATTTTCTTGCACCACCCAAATTTTATTTATAACTCCACGTCAATTTCGTACGCGTCATCAATAAGAATATAGTTTGCTTTGTGCTTTTTAACAAGTTCCAACACCCGTGCGTTATCCGCCAAGGCTTGTTCTATGGTGTGCCACTCATCGTCCAACCGATGCTCAATTCGGTTGGCATAATCCTTTATATCCGCAAAATGATTTCGTATATACTTCTCGCTCATAACAAGGCAATAGTATCGTATGTTCTCCAAATACGCGCCCTCAAAATCCTTTTGCCAATCAAACGGGATATAACAGCCTTCGACAATCAGATTTTGGCGGTTTTCGATGGCGGTTTTGATGATTTCACGAACGATCGGCCACAAATATACCGTAAGCTCACCGTCGTCGCTCAAGGGCGTAAGATGCGTATTCCCGCTGCGAATAAGCCCCATCTTCAAATGGTCAATAGACAAATAGGGATATTGATACTTTTCGAGCAACTGTTGAGCAAGCACCGTTTTCCCTGTGTGCGATGCTCCCGCTATCAAAACAACCATAACACATCATCCACCAATCGTCAATAAATTTAACAGCCACACCAAATTCCATCGCTCAAAGACATTAAAAAGCAGACGTGCGCAATATACTATAGTATGGTTTTATAGCACCGCCTTTGCCCGCCTTTGACGCAATACGTTTTGTCTTGTTCGCAAAACCAAACATCAATTGCAGTATAGCAGTTTTTGTCAACCGGTGCAACACATATAAAAATTTTTCCACAACGGCAAATCCTGCCTGTCCTGTGCAAATATACCGGCTATCAAATGTTGACAAAAGTTGACAAAAAGGATTATAATACATAGTTGGGTTAGTATATAAATAAAGTAAGAAAGGAGATTGCGTCTATGGCGACTCAAAATGCCGTGTTACAGTGCGAGATGAGCAAAGAAAACTACGCATTACAATTGGCTTGGCTTGACGATAAAACCATACCGGAAACGTTAAACGGCGAAAGTGGTTTTCACATTTATCACGTGCGTATGTTATCCGAATTAATCTTAAAGCAGTTGCAAAAACAAGGTGCACATCCTATAACCGACGAGGACGTCGAAGCGATCTCCATCGCCTCCTCTTTACACGATATTGGCAAATCACAAATACCAAAAAGCATTTTGGATTTTCCCGGTAAGTTATCTCCCGTTGAATACGATATCATTAAAAAGCACGCCGCTTTCGGCGAAGCCATTATCAACGAATTGGACTTCGGCGAAATAGATCCTAAGATCCGCAAGTATGCCGCCGAGATCGCCCGCTTCCATCACGAACGAATTGACGGAACGGGATACCCCGACGGATTAAAGGGAGACGCCATTCCTCTTGCGGCACAGGTGGTCGCTCTTGCCGACTCGTACGATGCTCTGACAAGTAACCGTAGTTATAAAGAGGCTTTTTCGCAAGACGTTGCCGTTCAGATGATATCCAGCGGTATGTGCGGCGTTTTTGACGAAGAGTTGGTGGATTGCCTGCTAAAAGTGGTAAACCACAGCGCTTTGGTAGAGTTAAAAGAACTCCTTTCGAAAAAACGCGCCGTTGTCAACGAAGGGGCCTCCTTTGTGCCGGAACGCGTCTTGTTGATCGGCAACACCGAATACGTTACCAAAGAGTTTATAGAGGATACGTTCCCCAAAAGCAAGGTCATGGTTATCGGCAACTCCGAGTTGGGCTCTGCGGAGAAAATCAAATTGTTCCGCATCAAAAAGCCTTCCATCAAAGCCGTTCTCGAAACCTATGATTTTGATTTGATCGTTTACTTTTCGGGAGAACTCACCTTCCTCACAACCGAAAAAAACGATTCCGAAGAATTGCGCGAAGTTTTGAAATATGCAGGCGAGTTGCAAAAGAAAGCAAAAATCATCTTCCTCTCCTCGCTGGACTGTGCGCTTTCGCGCAAAACAGACCATGCCATTTTGTCTTCTGCGAAAGAGAAGTTGTGCGACTTTTATGCAAAACAAACCGCGTTGGATATTAAGGTTGTCCAAATTCCGTTTTTGTACTCAAGCACATACGAACGAGATTTTATTGCTAAAATATTTGAAGACGCTTATCATCACAAATCCGTTACCATGGACGTTCCTCCCAACGAAAAATCACATTTTATTTCGCTCGGTGATCTTTCGGAGCTGCTCGTTCGACTGATTGACAACTGGAAAAGCGGAAGCGGTATACTCACGATAGCCGACGACTTTTCCATTGCTTTTGAAGACATCGGCAAAAAGATTTCAAGCCTTTTCGTTTCGGAGATTTCTTTCGCCCCCGAAGCACCTGTAAATACGCTTGATAAAAACAACAAAGCCATCCGCAACGAATACGGTTGGTTCGCCAGAATTTCGTTGTTGGACGATCTGGACGATCAATATGAAAAGTTCTTGGCGAAAAAACGGGAAAAGACGATAACGTGGAAAGATAAAATAAAAGCTTGGATCGAAAAGCACGGTTTGCTGGTGAAATTCATAGAGCTGTTTGTTTTGTTCGCCGTTACCGAGCTGTTACTGCATCTCACCGATTCCGCCGTTATCTTTTCCATCGTTGATTTCAGAATGGCGTACATCGTCATTATGGCAACCGTTCACGGTCTCAACTTTGGTCTTGCCGCTGCCGGACTCAGCAGTATTTCCTGGCTTATTGCCAAAGTCGCTTCCGGTACAAATCTGATGACGATCTTTTACGAGCCTACCAACTGGCTTCCTTTCGTCTTCTTTGTGTTGGTAGGTTCCTTGTGCGGATACGTCAAGCTGCGCAAGGATGATACCATTCGTTTTGTAACAGACCAAAATCAACTGCTGGAAGATAAACTCGTTTTTACTCGTGAGATTTACGAAGATACCTATCGCGAAAAACGGGATTTGAAAAAGCAGATCATCGGGTCCAAGGATAGCTTCGGTAAAATCTTTGATATCACGCGCAAACTTGATACCGTAGAATTGCATTTGCTGTATTTGCGGATCATGGAAACGTTCGAAGAAATTTTGGAGAACAAAACCATTTCAGTATATTCCATCAACAAGCAAACCTCCTTTGGACGACTGGAGGTTGCCTCGCGCGATATCGTCGAAACGGTTTCCCGCTCTATTTCCACCGAAACCTATTCGGAAATTCTCGACACTCTGAACAAGGGCGAAATTTGGCGAAACGTCGAACTTAAACCCGATTTTCCCATGTATGCCGCCGGTGTATATCGCGGAAAAGAATTGGTTATGCTCATCTTTTTGTGGCATGCGAATATCGGGCAGCGTTCGCTGTATTACGTGAACTTGTTTAAGATCTTGCGCGATCTTGTACAGATGTCTTTGTTGCGCGCTTTCGATTACAGCCAAGCCGTTCATCAAAAGCAATTTATCAAGAACACGCATATTATGAATGCTTCGGCTTTTGAAGAAAGTTTGCAAAACTTCAAAGCCTTGGCAGACAAAAAAGTTTCCTCCTACGTATTGTTGGAATTCGCAAGCGATGGGAAAGCGTACGAGGAACTTGACGCACTGCTCGCCACCAAAATTCGTGCCAACGATCTTTTGGGAGCCACCTCGGACGGCAACGTTCGCCTGTTGCTGTCGGGAGCAACGGAAAAAGATCTTCCGTTTATCTTGCCGAGATTTGAAAATGCAGGACTTACGATATCCGTCATACAGTAAGGAACGATTAGACTATGTGGTATATTCTTTTTGCAATACACTTGCTGGTTTCTTTGCTTTGCTTTTTGGGAATACGTTTCGGCATCTTAAAAGTACATAAATATATGTTCTTCGTAGCACTGTTGTTACCTTTTTGGGGCGCTTTAATTCTGCTTATTTTGCACTTTCAAATCGGCTTTAAAGCGGACGACAGCATCGACGTCGGTGTTGAAAAATTAAAGTTGGAATCCGAGTTATACAAAAGCGTAACGATAGACGAGAAAAAGATAGCTGCAACAACCGTCCCCATCGAAGAAGCGTTGGTTGTAAACTCCGCAAGAGAACGCAGGGGTATTATTATGGACGTTCTCAACGACAACCCCAAAGAATATATTGAATTTTTGCAAAAAGCCGGTAACAACGAGGACACCGAAGTGGTTCACTACGCTGTAACGGCAATGGTCGAAATTTCCAAAGAGAACGACTATATGCTGCAAAATCTCGAAAGAGAGTATGCCGCAGATCCCGAAAACGTGGGTCTGTTAAACCAATACGTCGACTTTTTGTGGAGTTGCCTTTCTCAAAATCTTATGCAAGGACAAGTGGAGGTTATTAACCGAGAATTGTTTTCCTCCCTTATCCTCAAAAAAATCGCGCTCGACGGCAACATAACCGACTATGTGCGCTCTGTTGAAAACGATTTGAAGCGCGGTCAGTTCACACTTGCCGGCGAAACTTTGAAAAAAATGAAAACCCTATACTCGGAAAACGAAGAGTATTATTTGCTCGAATTACAATATCTGGCCGCTCTCGGCCGAGGCGAGGATATCAAGAAACTGCTGGTTGAAATTGATGACCGTCACATATTCTTATCTTCAAAATCAAAGGAGGTTTTAGCGTTTTGGGGGAATTAAAAGCAAAACTGAATGCCTTTCGTTTTAAAGGCATCTTAGTAATTGTATTAGTTTTCGCTTTGATCGCCGCAATTTTGTTCATTGAACTTTCCGGCGTTCAGTTCCGTTATGCCCAAAAATCGCTGGATCTTCTCCCGGCTGAAAATATTGTCACCAAAGCGCAGTCGTGCGCTGCTTTGGATAAAAACACGTTGCTCTTATACAGCAGCGAGGACAAAGCATCACGCGAAGCGTTTGTGCAATTTGAGGTCATCGTAAACGATATGAAAATCGGCACCGATTTCATCAATTTATCCGTTTCGGAAATTCCGGATTTAAACGCTTACTCACTCGTTATCATTTTATTTTCGGATCTTTCATACGTCGGTGACCCGCTCGTAGATATTTGCCGTTGGGTACACGACGGTGGCAACGTCTATTTCCCGCTGACCATTGATAAAAACGCCTATTCCTCCGCTGTCGAAAACAAGATCGGCATCGAAGCCTCCTTCGGGTATTCATACGTAGGAAGCATGTATGTAGATGAAGGGTTTATGGTCGGTGGCGGCAAGGCGTTTGCCGTTCCGGATGCCTATCAATCTGCTCGAACGGTTCAGTTGAACCCCAAAACAACCACGGTTCACGCGTCGATTGATACAAAAGACGGCGTACCGCTCATTTGGGAAGCTAATTACGGCAACGGCAAATTTGTTGTAAACAATTTCGGTATGTGCGACAAAGCCTACCGTGGATTTTTCTCTGCTTCCATCAGTTTATTTAACTCCGTGTTTATGTATCCCGTAATCAACGGCTCCTCTTTCTATTTGGATGACTTCCCTTCGCAGATCCCCGAGGGAAACAGTGAGTACATCGTGCGAGATTTTCAAACCACCATTCGCGATTTTTACATTAACATCTGGTGGCCCGATATGATGAACCTGTCGGACAAATACGGTATTAAATATACCGGTCTCGCCATTGAATGTTATGACAATGCCATCGACGGAACAACCGATGCGGTCCCCGATACCGCCACGTTCCTCACGTTTGGCAATATGCTGCTGCGCAAAGGCGGTGAACTCGGTTACCACGGGTATAACCACCAACCGCTTTGCCTTGGCAACAAAGACTATCGAGATATATACGACTATAAAACGTGGGAAAATGAAGAAGCAATGATTAAGGCTTTTGGCCACCTGATCGATTTTTGCGACGAACTGTTCCCCGATACCGATATGTCCGTATACGTTCCGCCCTCCAACCTGTTATCTGACGAAGGGCGACAAATGCTTCTGAACAACTTTGAAGAAATCACCACCCTTTCGGGAATTTATTTGCCGGACGACGTGCTGGATTTTGCACTGTTGCAGGAATTTGAAGTGGATGAAAACGGCATTGTTGACCAACCGCGTATTATTTCCGGTTGCGATATTGATGATTTTATGACGATCGGTGCATTTTCCGAACTGAATTTCCATTATGTCAACGATCACTTCACCCACCCCGACGACGCGCTTGACCCTGAGCGAGGCGCCGAACTTGGTTGGAAGGAACTCTATAAACGCTTTGACGGTTTCTTGAGTTGGTTATACACCTCAGCCCCCAATCTTCGTAATTTTACAGGAACCGAAATGTCCGCTGCCGTTCAGCGCTTTGTCGCCGTAACGCCCCACGTTGTCTTAAAAGACACTCGTATGGAAATCAAACTGGATAATTTCTACGACAACGCTCAGTTTATGCTTCGTTTTAACGAGGAAGAACCCCGCACGGTTGACGGCGGCACCTTAACCCACTTAACGGGCGATTTGTATATTTTGGAAGCCACTAACGATACGGTTACCATCTCTTTTAAGTAGGAGTTTAACGTGAGAATTTGCTTGATTTTGGAAGGCTGCTACCCTTACATCAACGGCGGCGTTTCCACATGGATGCATCAATACATAACCGAAATGCCGGAACACGAGTTTGTGCTTTGGGTGATCGGTGCCAAAGAACAGGACAAGGATAAATTCGTTTACACCTTGCCCAAAAACGTCGTTCATGTGCAGCAAGTATTCTTGGACGCCGCTTTGCGCGTAAAAGACAGTGAAGTGTTTAACTACACTTTCAACGAGCAGGAAAAAGAAGCACATCGTCGGCTGGTGGCGTCGGATTCTCCCAATTGGGATTTGCTTTTTGACTTATACCAAGTCAAAAAAATCAATCCCATGTCCTATCTCAAAAGCCAAAGTTTTCTGGAAACGCTCACCAAGACTTGTGAGGAAGAATTCCCGTTTATCGCGTTTTCGGATGCCTTTCACTCGGTTCGTTCTCGCTTGTTGCCCGTGTTGTACTTGATGGGCACCGAAATACCGCAAGCCGATTGCTATCACGCGATCTGCACCGGTTACGGCGGCTTGCTTGCTTCCATGGCAGCGTATATCCATCACAAACCGTTGCTCTTAACCGAGCACGGCATTTACACGCGTGAACGCGAAGAGGAAATCATCCGCGCAAAATGGGTGGCGCGCGCTTTTAAGCCGCACTGGATCGATTTCTTCTATATGCTTTCCGATTTGATTTACGCCCGCGCCTGCAAAGTAACGGCTTTGTTTTCCCGTGCTATGGAAACCCAGATCGATATGGGATGCTCCCGCGAAAAATGTCGAGTAATTGAAAACGGTATCAGTTATGAAAAGCTTTGCAATATTCCTTTGAAAGAAGACGATGGCATCGTCGACATCGGTGCCGTTGTTCGTTTGGCACCCATCAAAGATATTAAAACCATGATCTACGCCTTTTTCGAACTGTCCTGCCGAAAGGATAACGTTCGTCTTCATATCATGGGCGGCGTTGACGATCAGGAATATGCCGATGAATGTTACGCGTTGGTTCACCAGTTAAATCTGGAAGATAAAATTATTTTTACCGGTCGTGTAAACATCATTGAATATTTTGAAAAATTAGATTTCACCTTGCTCACCAGCATTTCGGAAGGACAACCGTTATCGGTATTGGAATCGTTTGCCGCCAAACGTCCTTGTGTGACGACCGACGTCGGTTGCTGCAACGAATTACTCGATGGCGGACCGGGCGATACGCTGGGTAAAGCGGGATTTTACGTCCCCCCTATGCAGCGTGATAAATTGGCAGACGCTATGGAAGCGCTGTGTGACTCTCGCGAACTTCGCCTGCAGATGGGCGAAATAGGTCAAAAACGAACCTATGAGAATTTCCGCTATAACATTATGCTTACGAAATATAGAAATCTCTACAAAGAGGTGGAAGAGGAATGGCCGGAATTGGTTTTGAATTAAAAAAACTGTTTCAGAAAAAAGGTGTTCTTAACACCACCAAAGCCTACGGCTATGCAACGGTTATTTGTGCCGGACCCATGCTCTTGGGCGTCATTTTACTGCTTGGTATTATGGCGCTTTGCAACGCATTTGAAGTGGCGACATATACGCGAGAATTGTTGATTTGTATGATCACCTATACGCTTTTGGCATCCGTAACCGTTTCTTCGTTCTTTTCAATGGTGGTTACGCGTTACGTAGCCGATATGCTCTTTGAAGATAACAACAAAGCCGTTCTCCCTGCGTTTTGGGGATCCACGGTAATTATGATGGCGGTCGGCAGCCCGTTATACGGTATCTTCTTGTTGTTTTCGGGCGCCACTTTCGCACAAGGCTTTTTGTGCTTCGTTTTATTTAACGAATTGATCATTGTGTGGAATGCCATGAGCTTCCTTTCGGCAATCAAAGAATACAAAGGCATTTTCCTTTCGTTTTTAACCTCCGTTGCCGCGGCGGTTTTACTGGGCGCACTGCTGTTGTTTCTTAAATTTTCGCCTGTGGAATCCCTCTTGTTTGCCGTATCCGTCGGTTATGGCATTATGTTGATCTGGGACGTCGTTTTACTGCATCGCTATTTCCCCCACACCACCTTGGGTGCCTTCACCTTTTTACAGTGGATCGACGAATTTTTGCCGTTGGCACTTTCGGGCTTGCTTATGAACATCGGTATGTTTTCGCATCTGGTAATATTGTGGTTTTCGGACATCAATGTTCACGTTCACGGTCTTTTCTACGGCGCCCCTTGGCACGACGTGCCGGCATTGTTGGCGTTTATGACCGCCCTTATGACAACCGTCAACTTCGTGGTATCGGTGGAAGTCAATTTCTACCCGAAATACCGCAACCATTACAGCCTTTATAACGACAAGGGAACCATCAGCGATATCAAGCAATCCGAAAAGGAAATGCTTGCCACATTAAAAACCGAAATTTTTTACACCTCTTTGAAACAATTATTGTTCACGGCGGCGTGCATTTCACTCGGCGGCTATCTGCTGGACATGCTGCCTTTGGGCTTTAACGAAATTATGCGCGGCTATTTCAGAACGCTTTGCGTCGCTTACGGTCTGTATGCGATCGGCAATATGCTTATGTTGATCTTGCTGTATTTCACCGATTACAAAGGTGCGCTTATGACAACCGCCGTATTTGCCGTTACAACCATCCTGTTTACACTGATTTCCCTCTTATTCCCGTACGTGTATTACGGCTTTGGATTTTTGTTATCGGCTATGGCGTTTACGGTTATCGCTGCCTTGCGATTGGATTATTTCACAAAACACCTTCCCTTTTATATTCTGTCGGTTCAACCGCTCGTGGCGGAAGATCGATCAGGACGTTTCACCAGACTGGGTGTGTATTTGGAAGAAAAATTTGAAGGAGGAACACCAAAACAATGAAAAACGTGTTATCCATCTTACTGATCGTCTGCTTGATGCTCTCCTTGTGTTCTTGCTCGTTCAAGGAAGCCGTTGACACCAATCTCGGTACAACGATTGAACAAGAAGATATCAGCACCGAAACCGACATTCATATTCGTGACAAAAACTTGTTGTACACCCAATACGACAACACCGAAATTGTTACGATGTATTTGACCGTATCCACCGGCAACGAGGGAGAAGGTACCAATCACACCTGGGAAGAAATCAACACCTATTCCGCCTACGATTACGACGAAATGGGAGTCGACCGTTATAAAGTCGCGGGATTGTTGCAGGTTGGCGATAAAAACGGTCTTGTTGCAGGCGAATTCGGCTACGGTCAAATTGCTCCCAACTGTACCGTTCAAATCCGCGGACAATCCTCCAGTAAAAAACCGCAAAAGAACTATAAAATCAGCATCAAAGAAAACAAAGGTGATTGGCGCGGTCAGACCACCATCGCTCTCAACAAACACCAGGGCGACGGGTTACGCTTTAGAAACAAATTGGCGTTTGATCTCATTTCACACATCGATGAAATTATGGGACTCCGCACCACCTTCGTTCGCCTGTACGTTAAAGACACCACCGCAGGCGAAGGCGCCAAGTTCGAAGATTACGGCATCTATACCCAAGTTGAACAACTGAATAAAACCGCGCTTAAAGCACACGGTCTTGATAATCGCGGTCACTTATATAAAATCAACTTCTGCGAGTTCTATCAATATGAAGACATCATTGTTTTAAAAGACGATCCTCGCTACGACGTTAAAAAGTTCGAAGAAATATTGGAAATCAAAGGCGATGACGATCACACAAAACTGATCAATTTGCTAAAGAAAATAAACGATTATTCCATCCCGATCGAAGAGATACTGGAAGAACATTTCGACCTTGAAAACATAACGTATTGGATGGCACTGAACTTAATGCTCGGTAACATCGATACGCAAAGTCGAAACTTCTACATATACAGTCCGCAAAACGTCGACAGATGGTACATCCTCCCGTGGGATATGGACGGTATGATGCTCCGTACGGAACACAGTCTGACGGGACGACAGGACTACGAGCATTGGGAAAGCGGTGTCAGTAACTACTGGGGTAACGTTTTATTCCAACGCTGCTTAAAATCCGAAACGTTCAAAAAAGCACTGGACGAAGCGGTGGAAGACATTAAAGCCACCCTCACCCCCGAGCTTGTAAACTCCTACGTGAACACCTATGCCGCGCTGTTAAAGCCGTACGTCTATCAAGGTCGTGACCTGATCTACGCCCCGCTCACGCCCGCCGGTTATGATAAAGTTGTCAAAGGCTTCAACGCGGAAATCGCCAACAACTACAATCGTTATAAAGAATCCCTTACAAAACCCATGCCGTTTTACATCGGTGTTCCCCAGAAAAAAGATGACGGCTATGTTGTGGAATGGGATGCCTCCTATGACTTTAAAGGTGAAGATATCACTTACACCTTTGAACTTTCAACTGATCTGTATTTCAAGAAAACCATCGTTTCGCAAACGGGTCTGGTCATTCCAACGGCCAAGTTCAACAAACTCCCGGCAGGACAGTACTTCATGCGCGTTATGGCGAAAAACGAAAGTGGCGAAACACAATATGCCTTTGACTGTTATCTGATTCCCAACGGCAAAGTGTACGGCACCAAAAGTTTTTACGTCCAAGCCGGCGGCAAGGTTGTGGAGGACGTGTATGTCGAAAACTGAGAGATATCGAAACGAGTGGAAATATCTGATTGATACCGCTCAAAAGGAATTGATCTGCAAGCGCTTGCATCCGCTGCTAACGTTGGATAAGCACGCCACCAACGGCGGTTATATGTTGCGCAGTTTGTATTTTGATGATTATTACAAATCTGCCTACGAAGAAAAAGATGCCGGCGTGCTCAAACGTAAAAAATATCGCATTCGCATCTACAACTGCGGCGACAGCAGTATTAAGCTCGAAAGAAAGAAAAAATTCGGTGCTTACATTTTCAAAGAAGCCGCAAAACTCACAAAAGACGAAGTCTACAAAATTTTAGATGGCGACTATGAATTTCTTCTTCATAACGAGCAACCGCTTTGTCGCGAGTTTTATGTTGAGTGTATGAGTAACGTGATGCGTCCTCGCACGATCGTTGACTACGACCGTGAACCGTGGATACTGGATGAAGGTACGGTGCGCATTACGTTTGATATGGATGTCAGAGCCGCTGTCGGCAGCTACGATATTTTTGATCCCACGCTGCCCACCCTTCCGGTACTGGAACCCGGCAAATGTGTTATGGAAGTAAAATTCACGGAATTTTTACCGCAGTTTGTACGTGAGATTCTTCCCGACAGGGCCTCGGAATTTACAGCCGTATCCAAATACGTGCTGTGCTATGAAAAAACGGAATATATGAACAGCTTTAAGTACTGGTATGAAAATTAAACGGAGGGAACTGTATGAGTATTCAAGATTTTATCAAAAACTCAATTTTGGAATCCGGCGCGTTTGACGGCGCAAGTTTAACGAGTATCGTGCTCGGCATTTTGACCGCCTTGGTAATGGGCGGCGTCATTTATGTGGTTTACAGCAAATTTTACGTCGGCGTTATTTATTCCCGCAGTTTTGCCATAACACTGGTCGGTATGACGATCTTAACGGCGATGGTAACGTTGGCAATCAGTACCAACATCGTTATTTCACTCGGTATGGTCGGTGCGTTGTCTATCGTTCGTTTCAGAACGGCAGTAAAAGATCCGCTTGATTTGCTGTACTTATTCTGGGCCATCACCACCGGTATTACCGCCGGTGCAGGTATGTACTTACTGGTAGTTGTAACGGCAGCCATTATGATTGCCATGGTCATAATCTTCTACAACAAACAGCAAAAGGGCAGAATCTACATTGCGGTTATTCATTATATCGGCGACGAAGTCGGCGATAACGTGATCCGCGCGTTTGGCAAAATGAAATATTTTGTAAAATCCAAAACTGTACGAAAAGGAAAAACGGAACTGGCAGTCGAGGTATATTGCAAAACCAACGATATGTTCTTCCTTGATAAGATACGCGATACCGAAGGTGTGGAAGACGCTACCTTGATCCAGTACAATGGTGAGTATCATGGATAATTTTTTGAAAACAGACGATGGGTTTCAAACAGCTCTGCATCTGATTGAAACGATCAATCGCGCAACCGACGATTATCTGTTTATCTGGAATATCAAAGAAGATACACGCTGGTTTTTCGGGGATATTGACAAGTATTACGATATCCGCAAAAACGGCAGCGAAACGAACAGCACTCCGGAAATGCTTAAAATCATTCACCCTGCCGATCGGGCCGCGGTGCTAAAAAGTCTGGAGCAAATTGTAAACGGCGAGAAAGATGTCCATAATATGGATTATCGCTGGATCAACCGTAACGGTGAAAAGGTTTGGATAAACTGCCACGGCACGGTAATTCGCGACAATGAAGACACTCCCTATATTATGATCGGTCGCGTTTCGGAAGAAAACTTACGGCATTTATACAATCCGCTGACGGCTCTTTGGAACAAAAACAAACTTCGTGCAGACCTTGAAACCTTTTTGAAACAAGGTAAACAATTCTTGGTACTTCTTGACATCGATAGTTTGTCAACCATCAACCTCACCCACGGCAGAACCTATGGTGATGCACTTCTTAAAGAAGTGGCGGAAGGTTGTGAGCGGTTAGAGCTGTTAAAAACCGCGTATCACGTGGACCACAACAACTTTGCCCTGGTTCTGGATACAGACGACGAAGAAAAGGTAAAAGAAGCGTATCAAGAGATAAAAGAATTCATCGCGGGAAAATGTACGTTTACCGCCGGCGCCGTTCCCATCGACGGTAACCTGTTTTTCGACGAAACCCAACTGCTCGATTCGGTTAATATGACCTTGAATAAAGCAAAAAAGGCCTCGAAAAACCGCCTCCAATTCTTCTCCAAAGAAGATTTAAGCCGTAAAATTTCGGGCTTGGAATTGCTGGAAGAATTAAAATTCAGCATCCAAAACAACTTCGAAGGCTTTGAAATTTATTATCAGCCGCAACTTTTGGCGGGGAATTATGACATCTACGGCGTGGAAGCGTTACTGCGATACAACTCCAAAACACGCGGAAAAGTATTCCCGAACGATTTTATACCGCTGTTGGAAGAATCCAGACTGATTAAAACCGTCGGTCTTTGGGTTTTGAAACAATCCTTGATCCAATGCCGAAAATGGCGCGAATCCATCCCCATGCTTCACGTCAGCGTTAATTTTTCCGCTATGCAATTTGAAGACGTGGAACTCGGCAATAAAATCATTCAGTGCATCAAAGACGTCGGCTTGCCGGGCGATGCTCTGACCGTGGAAATAACCGAGTCGGTCGAATTGCAAAACAATCCGCAAATCCTCAACACCATAAACGTGTTAAAACAATATCACGTCAATTTTGCTATTGATGATTTCGGGACAGGCTATTCCAACCTCGGTTATCTGAAACAACTCAACGTGGATGAGATCAAGATTGATCGTCTTTTTGTCAGCGGCATTGAAAAAGAAACGTACAATCACAAACTCATTAACAACGTCATTGAATTTGCCAAAGGAAATGACATTCGCACCTGTTGCGAAGGCGTTGAGAGCACCCGCGAACTGGTTGCATTGGAAGCGTTGCTCCCGGATGTTTTCCAAGGCTTTTTGTTCAACAAGCCTTGTGAAGCGCAACTGATTGAAAAAACCTATATCGATCCCTCTGCCAAGGAATTTAAGGAAAGAACGCAATTCCTTGAAAAAATCCACGAACTCAAAGCCAAGGTGGGTGTCGTTCGTTTTGATCCCAAGGATATTTTGCGCGAAAACGGTGTCGGCCTTTGGATGATGCGCTTAGATACGGCGCAAAAGCGTTACGAACTGCACGTAGACGCCGTTATGGAACAGCTGTTAGCCGTTCCGGACAAAGCAACCCCGACGGAATGCTTTGATTTTTGGTACCGCAACATTCACCGCGATGATGTCGAGGTCGTCAAATCGTGTTTCGAGCAAATGGTGACCTCTGAAAAAGCCGTACAAATTGAATTTGTATGGTGTCACCCCGATGGGGACGTTTGCGTACGTTTTAGCGGCAAACGCGTAAACGGATCAACGGGAATGATCGTGTTAGAAGGGTATTACAGAAATATATCGAATATTAGAGATACAAAAGAGGTAGTAAGATGAAATCCATTCAAAGTAAAATTTTGACGGTTGTCATCGCCGGTTTGTTGGTGATTACCGCCATTGTATCAGTAATTGCCGTAAATATGACGCACGAAATCATGCACAACGATGCCGATCGCATTTTGAAAAATGCCACGCAGAAAGAGGCGGCACAAATCAACGACGTGCTTGGTGACGTTGTGAAATCGTCTAACATTATGCGACATTACTTCACGACCAATATTCATCAAGCAAACGACTTTAAGGATGCCGATTTTTGTGCTGAATATTTGGAAAAAGCAGAAACAATGTTTTCCGAGGTGGCACTCAACACCTCCGGTGTTGCAGGGTTTTACATCCGCATCAACCCCGAGTTCCAAGGCGGAACAACCGGATTTTACAAAACCATCACCGCTGAAAACACTCTGAAAGATATGCCGGTCACCGATCTCAGCAAATACGATGAAAACGACACCAGGAACGTCGGTTGGTACTACGAAGCAATAAACAAAAAAGATGGCGTTTGGTTAGACCCCTATCGTTTCCCCGGTACGGAAGGCGAACTCATCACCTTCGCTCAACCAATCTATATCAACGACACACTGATCGGCGTAATCGGTTTTGATATGGATTTCAGTTACCTGATCTCCAGAATCAATGAGATACACGTGTACGAATACGGTTATGCCGCATTGCTCGCCAAAGACGGCGTAACGCGCTATAATACTACGCCTGTTCTTGATTCCGGCAACCCGCATGCCGAATCCAAGGTGGAATTGAAAAACGGTATGTTTTTGGTAATGCATGCGGATTATAAAGATATCCAAAAAGATATTCACCCCATGCTCAGCCGAATCGTTTTCGCGTTTGTTGCCGTACTGGTTGGTTCCATCCTTTACACCATCTTTGTAACCAAAAAAATTGTGGGTCCGCTCAAACGCTTAACAGCGGTGGCGGAAAGTATAACCGAAGGCTCCCTGGAAAATATCGCTATGGTAACCGTCGATACGAAAGATGAGATCGGGACCTTGTCAAACGTTCTTAACAACACGTATTCCAAAATCCAAGAATACACGACCTATATCAACGCATTGGCCTATCGCGATTCGCTCACCGGCATCAAAAACAGTACGGCATATACGGAAGCGATCGCTAAACTGAATCAAGAGATCCTAACCGGTAATCCCAAGTTCGGTGTGTTGGTTGCGGATATCAACAACTTAAAAGAAACCAACGATGAATATGGTCACGACGTCGGTAATAATTTAATCGTACATACCGCCAAAATCCTCACAAACACTTTTACAAACAGTCCGGTTTTCCGTATCGGTGGCGATGAGTTCGCCGTCATTTTACAAGGAGACGACTATACGCACTATCATTCCTTGTTAGAGAAAATGGACAAAGCCTGCGCACAAGACGTTATTTCCGTTTGCGAAGCGAACATCACCGTTTCGGTAGCACGCGGCATCTCGTTGTACGATCCGGATATCGACAACGTATACGAAGACGTCTTCTCCAAAGCCGACCATGCCATGTACTTAAATAAAGACCAAATAAAATTGACTTGTGTATAACAAAAACCCCCTCCCGTAAACACGGGAGGGGGTTTTATTTTTCTCGTAAAAGAGGGAATTATATTCCAAATACGCCCCATTCATACCAGTGGCTATTGATTCTGTGATACTCTCTTCCCTCTTGCGGGAGTTCCGCTTTATAAAGTGCGGTGAGCGGATGTTTTGAATATACAAGTCCGTAATATCCCGTTTCGTCACGCTCGAAAAATACAGTATCTTTTGAAACTCTTAAGGAATTGAATTTTTTATTTACGGTTTCAAGTGCGGCTTTTTGTTCATCATTAAGGTCTATTTTTGTTTTATTATCAGTTTCTAAATCCCATATCAACAAATGGTCTTCGCGGATATTTATCAGCACAGACTCATCTTTAACTGATAATTCGTTGTAATAATTTAGTGCAACATTGGCAATACACTCATAATCGTTAGATGTAGCGTCAAAATTCTCAATTTGCGGTTTACCACCCCAAATATAAAAATAGGCAACGGTTGAAACAATCAAAACTAAAACAATCAAAGCAATAATCAAAACGTTTTTCTTCATATACTCACCTTGGATTTCTCTAGTTGTTTTATAAATCTAATTACTTAGATTTGATAGCAGCCTGTATTACAATGCACAAAATGCACTCATCGTTACAGTATTATTCGATGTACTTTTTTAACAAGCTTATCATTCTTGTCTTGTCAGCGACACTACAGCCACTGACGATTTTATTTATTCTATATTTGACACCACCTACGGTTAAAAAGCATTTTTCAGCAATTTGTTCATAGGTATTATCGTTAAGCAAGCAATCAATAATCTTTTTTTCTACCTCATCAGCGGATTCAAGAATTTTGTCCACTATCATCATTTCGACAAGTTCTTCATCTTTATAAAAAGCATCTTCGCTTGATGTAATATCTAAAGAAAAACTTTTTCTGTTTTCTGTAATATCATTGCTGTCAAGAGACCACAAAACTCTTGCAGTTATACCGGAAAGATACGGATGTTTTTTTAAGGCGTTATAAACATAAACGGCAGCTTTTCCGTATTGGTCAAAATTCATATTTAGGGATAAGATATGATTGCGATAATAATTTGAAATTTGAGTTTGCGCACAACTTATTATAAAAAAATCCTCCAATTGTTCGGGTGCGACTTCTTTTAGTTTTCTGACTAAGGAAACAGCAGCAAAATCATTTGCACATATAGCAGCATCATACTCCTTGATATGCGCATAAAATTCATCAAAGCAATTTTGAAGCGAGCCGTTATTGTTAAACACGTTCATGGTTTCAAAATATTCAGCGCGCCAATTAAGCAGGCTATCAACACGACTCTTATCAGAAATGGATTCGGTATTTATTCCGTATAAAGCGATGCGACTTTTATCCTTTGTTTTTAAAGTATCCAAAAGATTCTTCATCGAAGCATTTATATCCGAACAAACACAACTGTAAATACATCCCGATAATTTTTCATGTTGATTGCATATAAGAATCGGCTTTATTCCATTTTGATTCAACTGTGTTATTGCCGATGTCGTCCATTCGCGGTCAGAGGCAATAATAAAGATCGCATCAAGATCTTTTTCAATAGTATCAAAAACCTCGCAAAAATGTATTCTTTTGTGCCGAAGTCTTTCTGTAAGACTTTCGTAAAGACTTTTACACCAAAGACTTTCTCTGTACTTTGAATCAAGTAAAATCCCAACCATATAATCACCCATAAACAGTATACACGACATTCACAGTATATTCAAATAAAAAACTTGTGTTTTTTTACACGTTTTTTTATCTTTCGGGTTTGCTTAAAAACATATAGAATATAATTACAAAAAACAGGAACGGAGTCATAACGATGAGTAACGTAAATTGCAAAAAGCATAAGCAGATCATTCCCACCTACATTCCTAAGAAGGCAAACGACTTGCCCATGTTCTTTGAGAACAAACCTTATCAGGGCGCCAGCGGCAGGCTTTATCCCATTCCTTATTCTGACGGTATTACCGATGATAAAAAGGATGTAGAGTATGATGTGTTCACTCTTGAAAACGAATACATTAAAACACAAGTATTGCCTGCGATCGGCGGTAAAATCCTTAATGGTTATGATAAGGTTGGAAAACACGACTTTATCTACAATAACGAGGTTATCAAACCGGCTCTTGTTGGGCTTGCAGGTGCGTGGATATCGGGCGGTATAGAATTTAACTGGCCTCAACATCACAGGCCCACTACATATATGCCTTTAGAAGCTGTTATTGAAGAAAATGCCGACGGCGGCAAAACTGTATGGACAGGCGAGGTAGAGCCCTTTAACAGAATGAAGGGTATGGCAGGTATTACTCTTGATAAGGGCAGAAGCTATATAAAGGCCAAAATCCGCATTTATAACAGAACGTCATTCCCCCAAATCTTTATGTGGTGGGCGAATCTTGCAGTTCCCGTAAACGAGGATTACAGAACCGTTTTCCCGCCCGACTGCGAATGGGTAAATGACCATGACCGTAGAGCTGTTCTCGGATGGCCTATTGCCAAGGGCGTATATAAAACTGCTCGGCCTTATGATTTTGGCGAAGGCACCGACCTTTCTCACTATAGCGCGGTAAAAGTTCCATCGTCTTACCTTATTTCTCAAGGTCAGTCCGATATGGACTTTATTGCGGGTTATGATGTTGGCGTCAAGAAAGGTATCGCAACAGTTGCTAATCATCATATTGCACCCGGCAAAAAGATGTGGCACTGGGGTATTGGCGATTTCGGTGATATGTGGTGTAACAATCTTACGGATAAAAACGGCCCTTACATTGAGCTTATGACCGGTGTTTATACCGATAACCAACCCGACTTTACCTGGATCGCTCCTTATGAATCACGAGAATTTGAGCAGTATTGGTATCCTATCCGTGATATCGGCGAGATTAAGAACGCTACTATTGATGCGGCACTTAATATGGAAAAGCGTGAAGACGGTTTGTTCTTCGGCTTTAACGTAACGGGCGAATTCAAAAATGCTGTCGTTCGCGTGTCTACCAAGAAAAAAGTTCTTTTTACCGAGACTTGTGATATGACACCTAACGTTTCTTATATGAAGACCATTGATATAGGGGATGCTGATTATAACGACATTACCGTTTCTCTTATCAGTGAAACTGGTAAAGTGCTTGTTTCCTATACTCCTTATGTAAGAGGGCAAAAGCAACCCATTGACCCTCGTATGCCTGTAAAACGCCCCTGTGAGATTGATACTGTTGAAGAACTCTATATTAACGGTTATCACCTTGAGCAGTATAAACAGCACAACTATAAACCCGAGGCATATTACCTTGAGGGTATTCGCAGAGATGCCGGCGATATCCGCTGCAACACCTCCATGGCGCGTCTCAGCCTTAAAAACGGTGAATTCCGCAAGTGTATAGAATACTGTGACGTTGCAATCAAACGTCTTACATTGCGTAACGAGCATCCTACAGACACCGAAGCATTCTATCTTAAAGGTTTGGCACTTGAATATTTGGGCAAGAACAAAGAAGCTTACGATATTCTCTATAAAGCTGCTTGGAACTATACTCATAGAAGCGCTGCTATGTTTGAATTGGCTTGTTTGGATTGCAAGAATGGTGAATATATTGCCGCTTTAGAGAAACTTAACGAGTCCATAGGTCTTAATTACGGTCATACAAAGGCTCAGAACCTAAAAACTGCGATTCTTCGTCGTATTGATATGAATGCAGCTAAAAAATTGGCAGAGGTAAATATTAAAAATGATTTACTTGACCTGTTTGCTCTGGTCGAGTATTCACACTTTGCAGATAACAAGGCTGATATTGAACCGTTTGCTATAAAGGCCGAAAATATCATTGATGTAGCAACCGATTATATGAAAGCAGGATTTTATGAGGATGCTCTATATGCTCTTGATTTCTATAAGGATAAGTATCCCCTCATAGAGTATTACAAGGCTTTTTGCAAAAAGGATACTTCCTTTATCAAAACAGCAGAGGCAGCGGATACCGGATATTGCTTCCCTTCCCGTCTTGAAGATATTGAAGTCCTTAAGTTTGCAATCGACAATGATAGCACTGCCGCAAATGCCTGTTATTATTTGGGTTCTCTGTATTATGATCGTTTCCGTTATGAGGATGCCGCAAACATCTGGGAAGAGGGTCTCAATCGTAATTGTACTCACGGTAAAATCTGGCGTAACCTTTCGCTTTATTATTTCGATAAAGCAGGAAATGCAGAAAAGGCAAAAGAATGTCTTGAAAATGCGCTTAAGTATAAGAACGACCCAAGACTGCTTCTTGAATATGAACAATTACTTAAGAATATGAACTATACACCGGAGCAAAGACTGGAGGTTTACGAAAAGTATCCCGAGCTTCTTGCAGAGCGTGATGACTGCTATCTTGATAAATTAACCCTTGTTTCACAGCTTGGCAAATTTGAAGAAGCCATTGAGTTGGCAAGAGTTAAGCGTTTTCACATCTATGAAGGCGGCGAAGGAAAGCTTACCAAGCAACACGCGTGGATGCATGTTCTTTACGGTAAAGAGCTTATGGAAAACGGTGATTACACTAAGGCTGAAAAGATTTTCCTCGACGGCCTTAATATGCCGAAATCTTATGGAGAGGCTAAAACGTTCTTCAATCAAGAAGCACACATTTTCTATTGTTTAGGTATGCTTTATGAAAAGCAGAGTGAATCCGCAAAGGCTAAAAATGCATTTGAGAAAGCGGCTATTTACAAGGCTGCCGTTTCGGAAATCTCTCTCTTCCGTGCATTAGCACTCAAGAAGCTGGGCAATGATAAAGAAGCGAATGCAGTTCTTGACGAGATGTTGGCCGTTGCCGATAACTTTATTGTTAATAAGGATTTGAGAACCTATTATGGTGTCGGTTCACCGTCACCTATGCCTTTTGAATACGATATTGAAAAGAATAACTTAACTGATGGTTATATTCTTAAAGCGTTTGCTTTACTCGGCTTCGGTAAGAAAGCAGAAGCTGACAGCGCCATAAACGACGCGAGAAAGCTTAACCCTTACGATTTCAGAATATTTGCCTTTGAGAGTGTAAAATAACAATGAAAAACGTTCATACAATTTACAGCCCGGATAAACGATGGCGTGCAGAAATTTCTGCACGCCATGGTGCTAATGTTACAAAACTACAATATGATGGAAACGATGTTTTTGTGCCTTTGGAATCCGAGGAACAGTTGGAAAAAAACCCCTACATTCAGGGGAGCCCTATTTTACTTCCTGCTAACCGCACGTTTAAAGGCAAGTTTGAGTTTGAAGGTAAAACTTATACATTACCAATAAATGAACCGTTAAACAATGCTCATTTACACGGTTTACTGCATAAGCAAAGTTTTGATTTGTTGGAAATCTCTTCGAATGAGATTTGTCTTTGCTATGAAAATACCGGTCAGATCTATCCTTTCCCTTTTAAAATGAAGGTTACGTATTCCCTTAAAAGTAATATATTTGAACAAAAATATTATATTAAAAATATGGGCAGGTTAAAAATGCCGATCACTTTTGCCTTGCATACTTCATTTGTCGAACCTGAAATGTTTTCAGTACCAATCAACAGTTGCCAGGAAAAGGACGAGCATCATATACCAACGGGCAGATACGTCTCACTAAATCCACAAGAAAGCAAGTATTCTACCGGAAGTGCTTCAAAAAGTATAGCAATTTCCGGTTATTATAAATCCTGCGGTAATACTGCAAAGGTGGGAAACTTTGTTTATAAAGTATCGGATAATTTTGACCATTGGGTCCTTTTTAACGGAAAAGGTGAAAGCAATTTCCTTTGTGTAGAGCCACAATGCGGTGCTGTTAATGGATTGAATATGGACAATGGGAACAAAGTCATAAACTCGGGTGATACGCTTTATTTTTCAACTGAATTAAGTGATTGCAAAGCTTTTCTAGAAAATCCTTAAGAGATATATTTTCAGTGTGGTGTTTTGCTACATTACAAAACTCCCCGTGTTTTTACAAACACGGGGAGTTCATTGCTTGTTTCGTAGCAGTGTTTCAGGTGGTTTTCGGGGCGATCAGATTGCCCGCAAACCCGCATGAATACTTATCTTTTGAAAGCTTACTTGCTTTCTTTGATAGCAGCCTGTTCTGCTATCAGCAAAAGTGGGAAATGTTATATTCTTAAATTAACAATCTAAATACCTGATATGCCGTAGCGGATAAATTTTTATATGCATGATTGGTATCGAGAGCTTCATCCAAAGTCGTAACGCCCCTTAATATAGGGAAAAACGCATCTATTCCGTTTACATTACACACCTCGGCATCGTCGGTTACACAACCCGAAAAGGCAATTGCTTTTTTGCCGTATTTTTTTGCAAGTTTTGCTACGCCTATTGGGGCTTTGCCCATTATGGTTTGAGCGTCAAGGCGTCCTTCTCCCGTCACAACAATATCGGCAGTTTTAATATCTTCTTCAATGTTTATTTCTTCCAAAACGATTTCAATTCCCGATTTCAAAGAGGCGTTAGTGAAGGTTAAAAACGCAAAACCCAAACC
This sequence comes from Acutalibacteraceae bacterium, assembly GCA_045630765.1. Lineage (GTDB taxonomy): Bacteria > Bacillota > Clostridia > Oscillospirales > Acutalibacteraceae > RGIG3009. Next base: position 64,423 of record JAZQTM010000046.1, read on the forward strand.
ACCTGCTGCGCCTGCTCCTGCATGGTCTTTATCGGCTTTTGCGGATACTTCTTGTGCTATTTTAGAATACTTTTCAAGCCAAGAATCCATATCTTTAATCATTTCAGGGGTTGCGCCTTTTTGCGGTCCAAATACAGCACTGCAGCCATTTTCCCCGCAAAGAGGATTTATAACATCACAGGCAATATTAAAACTGCATTCTTTTAGTTGAGAGATTACATTGTCGCTTTTTATTCTGTATAAATTCTTAAGTCCTTTTGCCCCCAAAACAATAGGGTTATCGTCTTTATCTAAAAATTCATAGCCCAAAGCGGTCAGCATTCCTGTCCCGCCATCGTTTGTAGCACTTCCGCCGATACCAATGATAAATCTTCTGCAACCTTTTTCTATCGCATCTTTAATTAGTTCGCCAACACCATAGGTTGTAGTTTCTAAAGGATTTCTTTCATCTGCAGAAATAAGGGTTATACCCGATGCAGATGCCATTTCTATAACAGCGGTGTTCGTATCTTTCAGAATGCAATATTTAGCAACTACGGGGTTGAACAGAGGTCCCTTAACCTTTAATTCAACAATCTCTGAATTACCGACTTGCGCAAAAGCTTCGACTGTGCCTTCACCGCCGTCCGCCAAAGGCTTAACTAATACCTCTGCATTAGCATTTAATCTATAAATAGCATCTTTAACTGCATTACCTGCCTGTAAGGAGGACATGCTCCCTTTAAAAGAATCAATTGCTATAACAGCCTTCATTTATATCACCTTTTTAGATGTAATTTGGTTTTTAGCAGATTATATCATATTGCCGTTTGGTTTACAATAAAAATCCCTCTGCCGTATCTTCAGCAGAGGGATAATTTTGCTTTATAAAGTCAGCAAATATTTGCTTTCTTTAATGGCAGCCTGTGTTGCTGCAAACCAAGCCGCGAACACGATCAGAAGCAAATCAAAGATACCTTCAACACGCCTTGCAACTTCTGAATTTCTGCAATAACCGCATCGTCAATCGGCTGATCCACACTAACAAAAGCTTCAGCCTTATCACCACGAATCTTACGGCTCCACTGCATTGCAGCTATATTTACGTTCTTCTCACCCAACACGGTACCAATCTTACCAATCATGCCGGGAACATCTGTATTTTGAATTGCCAATACGTAGTCAGTCGGTTCAAAGTCTAACTTATAGCCAAAGAAATCCA
>JAZQTM010000047.1:0-6278 GCA_045630765.1 Acutalibacteraceae bacterium
GCAACAGCAATACCGTCAGCACCAAAAGCAATACGTTCATCACCGACAGCACGACAAACAGCCGGAAGCGGTTTTGTTTCCGCTTCTGGCTGTTCCTGCGTTTCGGTTGTGAGCGCCTCTTTTTCATACATCCGCTCCGTCATATAAGATATGAGCGCCGACTCCCGAGAGAGTCTGTACCAAGGCTTCATAGCCCCGCTCTAAATGCTGTAACTGTGTAATTTCCGTGGTACCTGCCGCCGCAAGCCCTGCGAGTACCAATGCGGCACCGCCGCGTAAATCCGTACATTCCACCGACGCGCCTGAAAGTGCTTTCACGCCCTCCACTACGGCAACGCGCCCTTCCACTTTGATGTTCGCACCCATACGCATCAATTCGCATACGTGTTTATAGCGACTTTCAAAGATGGTTTCAATAAACACTGCCGTCCCTTCGGCTACACAGCTGATCGCCATAATAAGTGCCTGTGCGTCGGTGGGGAAACCGGGGTACGGCAACGTGCGCACCGTACGGATACGGCGCAACCTGCCCGGTGCATTCACTAACAATTCGCTCCCCCAAGCCGTCACCTGACAACCCGTTTCTTCAAATACGGGGATCAACGCTTGCACGTGCTCGGGACAAACGTCTTTTAAAAGTAAGGATCCGCCCGTGATCGCTGCGGCACCCATATACGTCGCGGTTTCGATGCGATCCGGTATCACTCGATGGCGGCATCCGTGCAGACGCTCTACACCCTCAATGACGATCGTTCCCTCGCCCGCTCCGCGGATACGCGCTCCGCAAGCAATCAGGAAACGGCAAAGATCCACGATTTCCGGCTCTCTGGCGGCATTAAAAATAGTAGTAACGCCTTGTGCCGTGACCGCCGCCAACAAAATGTTCTCGGTTGCCCCGACACTGGGGAAAGATAACGAGATCGGACAACCGACCAATCTGCCGTGAACACGGCACAACAGTCTGCCGCCCTCCTCGTCAATATGCAATCCTAACTGACGCAGCGCCGCCAAATGTAAATCGATCGGGCGAGGCCCCAATTCACAACCACCGGGGAAGGAAAGGCGAGCTTTCCCGCTTTTTGCCGCAATCGCTCCGAGAAACACGATGGACGACCGCATTTCCCGCATAAGCGTGTCCGGCACCTCATCCCCGTAGGCTTGTGACGCATCGATGCGAACGGTATGTCCATCCCGCTCCACGCGGCAACCCAAGTGTTCCAGAATGTGAATGGCTGCATCAACGTCCGACAACAACGGACAATTTTCGATCTCACACGGTTCTCCTGCCAAAAACGTCGCCGCCAAGATCGGCAACGCACTGTTTTTGGCTCCGTGAATATGTACCGCACCGTTCAAACGATGCTCGCCTTCAATAATCAGCTTTGACATCGTCGCTCACCTCCGAAATCAACCGACAAGGTCGTATACCTCATCCTATGATTTCGAAGGAAAAAGGTGACAGCAAGCTGTTACTCGCCCATTGCCTCCCGCACGACCGCGTAAATTCGCTCGTGCGCATCCAGCACCGCCGCGTCCCCCGCTGCCTCACTCATTGAACGAAGCGTTTCGGGTGAACACGCCGTTTTCTCTATGGTATCCCACAAACGGGCATCTGTCAAATCTTTTTCCTCTATGCAAAGCGCCGCGCCGCGATCGGAAAGCGCCATTGCATTGTAAAACTGATGGTTTTCCGCCACGTACGGTGACGGCACCAATATTGACGGCTTTTTCATAGCGGGCAATTCACTGAGCGTCATCGCACCACAGCGCGAAACCACCAAATCTGCCGCCGCCATACAACGGGGCATATCATCAATGTACTCTCGCACCCGCACGTGTGTACCATCCGGTGTTACACCTAATTCCGAAAGAAGCGCCTGCATCTTTTTATGGTTTTCCCCTCGACCGGTGCCGACAATAAATTGCAAGCGTTGTTCCTTTTGATTGCGTTTGAGCACACCGGCAACCGCCTCGTTCAAATGACGGGCGCCCAAACTGCCGCCAAAGCACAACACCAGCGGTCGGTCGTCCACGCCGAGCTCACGGCGGGCGGTATCACGATCCATCGCCGTAAAATCACGGCGTAACGGATTACCCGTAACCACCACGCGCACATCTTGCGGCAAGTGCTGCCGAGCGGCTTCGGTGGAAACCATCACGGCTTTGGCATGTTTTGCAAGCATCTTGACGGTCACCCCCGGCAAGGCGTTGGACTCGTGCAACAACATCGGCACACCCATCCGTGCCGCCTGACGCAATACCGGTCCGCAAACGTAGCCACCGGTGCCGATGGCAAGATCCGGCGCAAACTCTTTTATGATGCGTGCCGCTTCAAATCCCGCAGTGACTGCGTGGTAAGCCGCCGCCACGTTGCGACCGATATTTTTAAGCGATAAACGCCGTTGAAATCCCTGCACCGTTACGGTCTTAAGCGGATACCCCGCCGCAGGAACAAGCGTCGTTTCCATTTTTCCTTTAACACCGACAAACAAGATCTCGGCATCCGGGTGTCGACTTTTGATCGTGTCGGCGATCGCTAAAGCCGGATTGATATGTCCTGCCGTGCCGCCGCCTGCCATCAATATACGCATCGCTTACCCTCCTGCCAGTCGTTTCGTTTGTCGTGATACCGACAACAGTACGCCCATCTGTGCAAGTAACATAAGCAGCGACGAGCCTCCGTAACTGAAAAACGGTAAACTGATACCCGTGTTGGGGAAGGCATTGGTGATAACCGCTAAGTTAAGCACCACCTGCATACCGATCTGCGCGATCAAACCGATAGCCAACATTGAGCCGAATTTATCGGGGGCGCGCATACCGATGATAAATCCGCGCCATACCAAGGCGGCAAACAACAAGATAATCAGAACCGCGCCGATAAAGCCGAGTTCTTCACACACAATCGAGAAAATAAAATCGTTTTGCGGTTCCGGCAGGAACGAGTGCTTTTGTCGGGAGTTGCCTAATCCCTCTCCCATCAAGCCGCCCGATCCAATCGCAAACAACGATTGTACCGTCTGCCATGCCACATCTCGACCCGTCTGTCCCGATTCATATACCACGTCCGAGGTATACACACCGATCGGGTCCATCCACACCTGAATACGGTCCTGTTCATATCCTAAAAACACGACCATGATCAACACACCGACCACACCGATGGCAACGATCGTTCCCAAGTGCGGCAAGCGCGCACCGCCGATGAACAACATAACCAGACCGATCATCAAGAGCAAAATAGTACCTGACAAATGCGGCTCAATCAAAATCATAAAGGCGGTAAACGCCAGAACGCCGAACAAGGGTAAAAACCCTTTTTTCAGCGATTTGATTCCTTCCGGATTGCGAGAAATCAAATGAGCAAACAAGAGGATGATCGCAAACTTCGCAATTTCGGACGGCTGAATACTGATCGGTCCGAGACGAATCCAGCGATGCACGTTTTGGATCTCGGGAAGCAACATAACCAAGCCAAGCAATCCCCACGATCCCAACATAATCGGGACGGCAAACCGCCGCAAAGCGTGGTAATCAACGAACGATACGCCGATCATAATGATGACACCGACAACCGCATAGATCAACTGTCGTTTGATGTAATAATAGCTATCACCGCCGTTGCGGTAATAGGAATACGCAAAGCTTGCCGAAAACAGACAAACCAGGCCAACCGCCAACACGACCAACAGCAGAATAAAAAACGGCATATCAAACCCGTTAGCAAAAGAAAACAACCGCAGTCGTCCTTTGTGCTTCGGCAAGACGTCTTTGGGTGCCGCGTGTGCAGCTTTTACCCGTTTTGCCATGATAGCTCTCTCCTTTAAAGAATGGTTACAGCACGGTAAGGAGCAACGCGACAGCGCCGCCGACACCGGCTGTCAGACAAGCAACCGCAACGATCTTTTCTTCGCTCCAGCCGCATAATTCGAAATGATGATGCAACGGGCTCATTTTGAACAACCGCTTGCCGTGCGTCAGTTTGAAATAACCGACCTGCAACATCACCGAAACCGTTTCAAAGAAATACACGATGCCCATCGGCAACAACAACAGCGGTCTACCGATACCAAACGCTACCGCGCATAACACGCCGCCGATAAACAGGGATCCCGTGTCACCCATAAACACTCGTGCGGGGTGAAAGTTCCACACCAAAAAGCCCGCGAGCGCGCCCGCCGTTGCCGCCGTGAAGATACCGTAACCGAACGAGTTGCCGCACAAGATCAGCAAAAACAAACAAACGACCACCGAAACCGATCCGCACAATCCGTCAACACCGTCGGTCAGATTGGTGGCATTGGTCATCGCCACAATAATAAATACCGCAATCGGAATAAACCAAATGCCTGCCGTCCAAGCCCCATAAAACGGGACGTGGATCCGCGTGCCGCCCGTCAGATAGACAAGCAACGCATAACCACCGGACAACGCGATCTGCATAAGCAGTTTTTGGCGGCTTGTCAGTCCCAAATTGCGTTTTTTGACCACTTTAATGAAATCATCTAAAAAGCCGATCACACCAAAGCCGATTGCCATCACGATACCGGCAAACAACCGCGTAACGGTTGCCACCGTATCGGCGTCCGTTACGATTTTGACCGGAAGAAACAGCTGACACACCAGCATCACAAGCACCAACGTAATCACGATGGCGGCGATAAACGCAATGCCACCCATAGTCGGTGTTCCCTGCTTTGTTTTATGCCACGCGGGACCCTCGTCGCGAATCGTTTGTCCGAATTTCAGCCGACGAAGTATCGGAATAAACTTTTTGCTCAATCGTTCGGATAACGCGAACGCCAACAGCGCCGTCACAATCCATACCACCGATACCAGTATACCCATATTTTATACTCCTCATTTCACCGTTCAGGTGTTATTCTCGTCCAGCGCCTCCGCCACGATTTCGCGTTCATCCAAATGAATGGTTCCGCTGTTCAGTATTTGATAGGTTTCGTGTCCCTTGCCCGCAAGCAAGATCGTGTCTCCCGACTGCGCGTTTCGGATCGCCCAGTGAATAGCCTCTGTTCGATCGGCAATCACCGTATAGGGCGTCTGTGTATCCGACAAGCCGGCCACAACGTCTTCTATGATCGCGTGCGGATCCTCGGTGCGCGGATTATCCGAAGTAACCACCACATAATCCGACAGCGCTGCCGCTGTCGCCGCCATTTTCGGGCGCTTGGTACGATCGCGGTCACCGCCGCAACCGAACACGGTCACCAGTCGACCAACCTTGCACGCATTCAACGTTTCACAAATATTTTGTAACCCGTCCGGGGTATGCGCGTAATCGATCACCACCGTAAAATCGCGACCGGTCGGAACGACCTCGGCGCGACCTTTGATGATCGCCGCATCGCACAGTGCCGACACGACATCGTCAAATGCGATCCCGAGCGTCAAGGCACAGGCAGCCGCAACCAGCGCGTTATAAACGGAAAAACGTCCCGGTGTTTTGAGTTTTACTCGACCGATCGAACCGATCGTTACCAATTCAAAATCGACTCCGTCCGGTCGCTCGCGCAGATTATGCGCCGTGTAATCGGCATTGGTGCTTACCGCGGAATACGTGAGTGTCGGGCAAGACAGCCCCTCACTCATTGTGCGGTACCACGGATCGTCGATGTTCAAAATCGCCGTATCGCTGATGGCAAACAGCCGCTTTTTCGCCGCGGCATAGTTTTCCATCGTGCCGTGATAATCCAAGTGATCCTGCGTTAGGTTGGTAAAGGCACCCACCGCAAAATGACAACCGGCAACGCGTTCTTGATCCAACGCGTGGGAGGAAACCTCCATCACCGCATAACGGCAGCCCGCATCCACCATCGCCGCAAACAATTGCTGCAGTTCATAGGAATCGGGGGTAGTCTGCCCCGTTTGCACAACGCGCTGTCCGATCATATTTTGAATCGTGCCCACCAAGCCGACGGTGTGACCCGCTCGCTCTAAAATGTGTTTGAGCAAATACGAGGTGCTGGTTTTACCGTTCGTGCCGGTGATACCCACCAAACACAGTTTTTCCGACGGGCGCCCAAACCAGTTAGCACACATCTGTGCCCACGCGGCGCGTGCATCGCGCACCAAAATTTGGCGCGGCAGTCCCATATCCCGTTCGCAAACAACCGCTGCTGCACCTCTTTCCAGCGCTTCGGCAGCAAATTGATGACTGTCTGTTTTCGTGCCCGTAATACAAACGAACAAGCAGTCTTCGGTAATTTTGCGGGAATCGCGGCACAGCGCCGCGATTTCGACATCGTCGCAAAAGCCGCTTG
>JAZQTM010000048.1:0-4723 GCA_045630765.1 Acutalibacteraceae bacterium
CCGTTAGAATTACTGATTCCGCACGTGTTGTTCGCACGATTGGTTCGGTATTTCCTGATTGTCATCGTCGGCGGCGTCTTATGGCCTATGACCTTTAAGTGGTTCGGAAAACTTGGAAAGAAATAAAAAAAGAGTCGGCAAACGCCGACTCTTTTTTTATTGTTTTGTCAACTCTTCGACAACCGGCTCCAGCACGCGGCAAACCGCGTTGGCCATCGAGAAAAAACCGTAAACCGTGGGATGACAACCATCAACAGTTCCTTCATCTTTCACATCTGCCATCAGCGTCGGACCGTCGAGGAAATACACGTTTTTGTCCCCGTTATCCAACGCATTTTGATACGTTTGCTTAATCACCGCCAACCGTGCCTTTTCACCCGCGTTAAGGTAGTACACGGGACGTGACATAATCAAGATCGGTATGTCGGGGTGTGCTTCGCGGATGATCTTGAAGAACGGCTCGTGCGTTTTCTGTAAGTGTTCGGCATTGGCAGCGTTATGATCGTAATCCAACACAAAAATTGACATATCCAGGGTTTTGATATACTCTGCCATCACGGTTTCGCCCCTGGCACTTCCTGAAAAGCCAAGGTTGATATGATCCACGTGTAAGCGACGAGAAACGATGTTATTATACGTCACTCCGGCACGCGACGCGCAACCACCCTGCGTGATAGAGGATCCGTAATACACTATGGGTTTTTCCAACCTATACGGCGTTGGTTCATGGATTTGTGCGCCATCACACAAGCCGATGTATAACTCGCTGACCAAGCTACCGTAAGGGAAATGAATCGTCAGTTCTCTTTCTTCAGCGGTACCCCAATCCATAATACTTTCGTATCCCGTTTTCATGTTCCACGGCGGTAAAAAAGTTTTAACGTACCGATCTTCGCCATCTACGTTCATATACATATCAAAACCGGCAGCTGCCGCCATCGTTCCGTGAGGTGACCCCCACGTAATTTGAGGCATCTCCACGTGAATGGCTACGTACGGGCTATTGGTCTTAAAGCGCACGCGTCCACCGGTAGTTTTGGCGTGTAACGCATGCACTCCTTCGCTTGTTGCTTTAGCTACACTTTCCGGCAAGCGGCGAAAAATACCATCTTCGTGATAAATGCCATACACCTTAAACGGTTCTTGACGAACGTTGTGAAAGCGTATGTCGTCTTTATCGATCGTGGTTTCGACCCTAAAGTTTTTGTCAATTTCTTCAAGTTTCAACGGAAATCCCCCCAATGGTAGTAAAATACGCTTAAGCGCCAAAAACGGTTTTAAAGACCTCACACACTGCTTGCGCCATTGAGAAGAAGCCCCAATCCGTCGGGTGGCAACCATCCACGGTTCCTTCGTCTTTGGCAAGTGCCATCAGCGTAGGACCGTCAAGGAAATACACATTCTTATCACCGCGTTCAAGCGCGTGTTCGTATGTAGCGCGAATAACTTCTAAACGAGCAATTTCGCCGGGACTCAGATAATACACCGGCCTGGACATAATCAAAATCGGCAGATCAGGATGCGCATCGCGAATGATCTTGAAAAACGGTTCATGAGTTTTCAACAAATGTTCGGCATTGGCAGCGTTGTGATCGTAATCCAATACGAACATTGACATGTCCAAAGTTTTGATATACTCAGCCATTACCGTTTCGCCCTTAGCATTGCCGGAAAAACCTAAATTGTGATAATCCGCATCAAAGCGACGCGCTGAAATGCCGGTATAAATGGTACCGGCACGCGAAGAACAACCGCCCTGCGTAATGGAAGAACCGTAAAACACGATTGGCTTTTCAATGGTATACGGTTCCGGTTCCCAAACCTCGGCAGATTCGCTGAGTCCAATACACAGACTACTGACTTCACTGTGACGCGGAAAATAGATCGTGATATCGCGAACCTCGGAAGTTCCCCAATCCACAATGCTTTCATATCCGGATGTCATATTGCTCGGCGGCAAGAACGTCTTTGCATATCGATATTCGCCGTTTTTACGGATATATAAATCGAAGCCACCGTTTGCAGCACCTGCACTTTGCGGGGAAGCATTTGCAACTATCGGCATTTCAGCATGGATGGCTACATAAGGGCTGTTTGTCTTAAAGCGTACGCGTCCGTCGGTTGTTTTGGCATGCAGCTCGTGCACACCCGCGTTGGTAGCCATGGCGACCTTTTCAGGTAAACGACGGAATTTTCCGTTCTCGTAAAAAAGACCGTGTACTTTAAAAGGTGCTTTCCTCACGTCATAAAACGTAATATCGGCTTTATCAATCGTGGTTTCCACTTTGAAATTCGGGTCAATCTGCTCCAAAGAAGGCATATAATCACTCCCCTATTTTTTATGAATTATATCACCGTAGAATCTGACAGTCAACCTTTACTTCTCTTGTTATTTGTGATATAGTAAAGGAGTTGGAGGGATTATTATGTTTAATGCAATGAAGGTTAAAACGGATTGCGTGGAATGGATTCGCGCTTTTTTTGAAGAAAACGGAAAAGGTTGCAATGCCGTTGTGGGTATTTCCGGTGGAAAAGACAGTTCTATTGCGGCAGCGCTCTGCGTTGAAGCGTTGGGTAAAGACCGCGTAATTGGCGTTTTAATGCCTCAAGGTGAGCAACATGACATTGATATGGCGTACTTGCTCGTCAATCATTTAGGGATCAAGCATTATGTTATTAACATAAAAGAAACCGTCGACAGTATACTCTCCGCTTTCCCCGAAGATCTCGATCTCTCCGTGCAGGCAAAAACCAATTTGCCTCCACGAATCCGCATGTCCACCCTATATGCTGTCAGCCAATCGGTAAACGGTCGCGTGGTAAATACCTGCAACCTTTCAGAAGATTGGGTAGGATATTCCACACGTTACGGCGACGCGGCGGGTGATTTCTCCCCAATGTCTAATCTAACCGTAACGGAAGTAAAAGAAATCGGCTACCTGTTAGGATTACCGAAAGAATTGGTTGAGAAAACGCCCATTGATGGATTGTGCGGTAAAACCGACGAGGAAAATCTCGGCTTTACCTACGCAGAGCTTGACGTGTATATCCGTACCGGTGTAATCGATGATGCTGAAAAGAAAGCACTTATTGATAAAAAACACGCTGCAAATCTCTTTAAGCTGCAACTAATGCCAAGTTTCAAACCGGATATGTAAAGTAAAAGCACTTGCCAATGGCAAGTGCTTTTTTGTTAGGTATTCAAACAAGAATAAAGTGCATTCCTCATTTGGCTTTGAATTGATTTATCCCATTTGTGACAATGCTGGAAATATGTCAACGACAATTTATGCTCGGTATCAACCATCGAGAAGGCACCGGCTGCTCCGTCCCAACCAAACTCTCCAATTGGGCTTAAAGAACCGCTTTCGTCGGGATCTAAATGGGTTCTAACACCCAGACCATAACCGTACCCGTCGCGCAGTTGATGAAAATCGTCCAAAGCTTCCCCTTGCAGTTGATTGGTTTTCATAAGTTCAACCGTTGATTCTTTAAGAATGCGGTTGCCTGTTTTTCCGATGCCGCCGCAAGCGAGTGCATCAAGGAAGAGCGCATAATCCTCCGTGCAGGAAATCAAACCCGCTCCCCCGCTCTGATATTCGGGAGAAAGGTTGTAGGGACATTCTAAGGATATCTTTTTCAACTGTCCGTTCTCATCAGAAGTATATCGCGCGGCTAATTGCGCTTTAACTTCTGAATCGATCGGCGAGCGGAAGAACGTACGATTCATTCCGAGCGGGCGAAAAATCATTTCGTCCATATACACACTCAATTTTTTACCGGACCAGATTTCGATCAACGCACCCAAAACGTCGTGGCACAAGCTGTACCGAAACCGTGTTCCCGGTTCAAACCCCAGTATTTTATCGGACATTGCGTCCACTAACTCACGGGTACTTGTTTTCCCTTCCGCTAAAGCTTTTTTTATGCCGTCACTTTCCAAGTTATAATCCAATCCTCCGCGCATAGTAAACAAATCAACTATGCGAATCGGATTTTGAGCATATCCATCTTGCGTGGTAGGATCAAGAATTTTCATTTTCGCAAACGAAGGAATATAACGCGAAAGCTCATCATCCATAGAAAATTGATCTTGCTCAAACAACTGTAACGCCGCCGTACAAGTTACCATTTTCGTCATGGAAAAAATAAAATACAATTCATTCCCATCAATTGCTTTTTCCGCCTCGATATCGCTATAACCGGAGAAATAACGGAAAATCGGTCGGTGATCTTGATAAACCAAGCAATCAACACTCGGCGTTAAGGTCTCATTAAGAATACTGTCTAAGCAACGCTTTAAGTTTGAAAAATCGATCATATCGGTGACCTCCGTTTTATGTAACGTCCGTCAGCGAACGTTGCCCCATTTATCCACAGACTTCACTTCATATTTGGCTTTGCGATCGAAAATCTCCGTGGACAACGCGACGGTCGAAGCGATCTGTTTTCCGTTTGCAAACACACGGTAATAGCAATGTTCGCTGTCAGGACAAGCATTCCAAGTTAAGGCATCACCTTTCACTCGAACACCTGTTACTTTCGACGGCAGACGGTCCACGTAATCGGTCGTCAAAATAACGAGGGATTTCGGCGGCAAGGTAACCGACAAGTTCTCTTTATTAAGATCCACCAACCCGCTGTGCGGCTGCAAATCGTTAAAATCGCTATACGGGACGTTATCCGCCTCGTAAACGTAAATTCTGGCAGGTTGTTTGCAGGC
>JAZQTM010000049.1:0-25585 GCA_045630765.1 Acutalibacteraceae bacterium
ACAAAAAGAACTTAAATATCTGCAAAGAAATCTCGGCAAATTAGACGAGGAGCAATTAAACAAAGCAGAAGTAATGTTGAAATTGATGTTTAATGACATCTTTGAGGATGACGACGAGGAGTGAAATAGTGGCGAGTAATACAAAACCTAATTTTTCAGCAGCATATTCAAAAGCCAACGAGATTTTGGTTAAATCCCGTGTTATTTCCACGTTCCCGTTCTCTCCTATCGACCTTGTGAAAGAGCAATCTGCCATTAAGTGCCGTACATACAAGAAAGCCCGAAAGTATGGAATTGATATATCTGCCTTTGGTAGTGAATCAGCAACCATTTTTGAATATGGCGGCAGACAGATTATATTTTACGATGACAGTAAACTGATGACTCACGTAAAGTATTCAATTCTGCACGAATTGGGACACCCCTTAAACAATCACGATTTCAGCGTTACCGACAAAGAAATCTACGGACGGTATGAAGTAGAAACAAATTACTTTGCCGCACAACTGCTTATGCCGGAGCAGGTGTTGCGTGAATTAACCAATCGGGGTATCCGTATTACGAAGGAGTTTCTGATGCACCACTTTGAAATTTCGGAAACGGCGGCAAAAAAGCGCATTGAAACGCTTGCTAAAACAACGGTTGAGTGGCGTTCTCGACAAGAGAAAGAATTTGACGATGTTATCCTATTCAAGTTCGCCGCTTTTATCGACAGTATTTGTCCCCCACGCAAGAATTACTATGATTTTGAGGACGAATACGACCGTCAGCGTGAAAGGGACTCTTGGTACTAATCACACGGCGGAATTACACATTGGAGGTGATGCCTATGGTTGCGATACAGAAAAAGAAAAAGCATTCCGCAAGTTGCTGCAACAACGAACGAAATGCTTAGTTCCGTGTCGGATATGCTATGATAACCGACTTAGCCGTTTGTTCATTATAGCATATCCGGACCCGCTTGTCAATTTGTCAAGCAAAAAAAGCGAAAAATCGCAAGAAAAATACTGAAAATTCCGCAAGTAGCGGGGAAAGGTTATTAACTGTAATGAACAATTTATTTTATGATGGTTTCAACTCAAAGTTGATTGAAACCGCCTTTTTTGAGGGTTTCCTTGAAATTCCTATCTTGGAATCTCCCAAAGAAATCGTCATACCTTCGGTTGCCGTTCCTTTTTCAAAAAGGGATAAAATAAGCAACCCTTCGGAAGAAATGCTTGTATTTTACGAGCAAGATCCCGAATTTAGAGAGTTCGTCAGCATACCGCAGAACTACATTGACGAGCTGAAAGACATTCAAATAATATCCACGCCCGATTGCTCTCTTTACCGAGATATGCCGCTTTGGGAACAAATCGCAAATACCGGTGTAAGTCGTTCCGTAGGATGTTATTTGCAACAACAAGGAAAGTATGTTATTCCTAATGCCCGTTGGGGTGACGAAAGAACATACACAAAGGGCATTTTTGATTATATACCCGCATTTTCTGGCATACCGAAAAACAGCGTTGTGTCAATAGGCACTTATGGTTGCAGTAAAAGCAAAGAGGATAAATACCACCTCGAAGCAGGACTTGAAGCAATGCTAACCGAATTAACGCCGCAGGATGTTATCGTGTACGGCTCGTATAATCCTAAAATCTTTGGCAAGTATGAGCGTTATACCCGTTTTCATCATCTGCCCGATTGGACTACCTACGTCCACAAAGGGAAGAAGGTGGTTTGATATGGGTACAAGTAAAAACGGGCGTTATCTTAACACCAAAGGCTCAGGACGAAGTGTTAGCGATTTTGCCCTCGTACATTCAAGTGAAGGTGCATTTACCCGTAGCCAAACCCGTGTAAACGGAGAAATGGTAATCAAACTGCGACTTAATAACGGCGGACACGGTCAAACGGGTATGGATCAGCTTGATAAATACGGCATAAAATACAATGTCGAAAAAACCTATTCTAACGGTGTACGTGTAGGAAATATCCCCAACCACAAAAACCCAAACAAGAGAAAGAGTATGGGACAAACGTGGTTTCCAAAATCGTGGACGACTAAGGACATTCGCCACGCAGGAGAACACGTGGCGGGGTTAAAGGGTAATCGTTACGTGCCGGACGGAAAGGCTGTTTACGGTGTTTATCAAGGTGTTCGTGTCGGCGTAATAAGAACAAATGGCAAAATTGCTACTGTGTTCCCCGATGCTGACCAAAGCTCAGTATTGAAGAAACGGAGGAAATAATATGAATATCGAACAACTTAGAGGGGTTATCGAACGCAATATGACTCTCGATCCTAATGATGACTTCGGTACAGAAAAATGTTGGGAAGAAATGACGGCAATTCTTTCAGAAGATATAATTGCTACCCTTCATTATTTTGAAAACGAATGTACGGATGAAGAGTTCTATTGGCTTGGTGCAGTGTTTGAGGATGTAGCCGAAAAGACACAAAGCAAAGAGCTGATACAAGTGCTTCGCAATCGTCTTGCAAAGGTCACTCCCGAAACATACTGCCAACAGAACCTTAAAAACGAGCATATGCGAAAATGGGTTGACTATACCGAATATGTACGTGGCTTGAGTGTCGATATTGATTTTGCCGAAGGTAAAATTGATGAATAAACCTCGCACGGCAGGGACTTGTTCTCTGCCGTGTTTTTTTTCGTCGAGTATCAGGTCTTAGCAAAGTATAGCGTAAAGTTAATAATGGGATATTTCAAAATGCGACTATGGATAATATTTTATACAAGTTGCATTTTTAAACCCGCTGACATCTTTGCACGGAGTGAAAGTGTCATAGTGGGTTACACACTTTGAAAAGGTGTGTAACAAAAAACGGCATAGCCAATAACTACACCGCTTGCCCAAAGCAATTATTAAATTTTGATACAAGAGCCACCCTTTGTGGCACCTTCCTTACGGAGGGTGCCACAAGGCTGCTTTTTTATTTACGACATAGCGTTTAAGACCTCTTTTTTAATGTCCACCATACCTTTGATCGTAGGATGACCGCAAGCTTTTTCAATGTTGTTAAATGCGACGGCGGTTATGCCGTGGCGTGCGCTTACTTCTTTGAGTGCATTGCTGATTTCGGCTTTCAAATGGGTGTTGATAAGGCAGTAAATGTCGGCGTTTGGAAGCGTTTCCCGCAATCGTTTGAAAAAGTGGCAGATGGCGGGAAGGACGCAGTAAAAATCCGTGCCGTCCATTTCGCCGAGCGGTGCATTCGCGCTGCTGTCATTGGTGCCGCCAAACACGAACACGGTGTTGATGTCGTTTGTTTCAAAGAAGCCGGTTTCGACCAGTTGCTCCAGACGGTAAATGAACGAACTGGTTTTGGAGTTATCGGCATTGTTATAGCCGGTGTAGCCGATGGTGGAACCCGACCAACTGTTGTTTAAGACCAAATTCAGGTTGGCGTTTTCCACCACTTGATACCACCACGTTTCTGTCACGCGCGTTACGTCGGTGTTTGAGTGGCCGTCGTGGTAATAGATGGCATACCCTTCGGGAATATATCCCTCAAAAGTAGAATAACTGTCGCCGAAAATTAACGTATTGTTTGACATAGCGGGATTCTCCTTTTCGTCAACCCAAAGAGAGGTTGTTAATACGGATCGAGAAAAGTATAGCATAGATAGCGCACAATTGCAAGGCAATCAAGCCGGACGTTATTCTTGCATTTTTTGAGGGTTTCGTGTATAGTATTACGTAGTGATTGCGCAAAAAAAGGCGGTTTTTATCGTAGGGTACGGAGGTCACCATGCAAAAAAAGAAAAAATGGATAAAATGCCGACATCGTATCGTGCGTAATATCGCTTTTGCGGCTTTGTATCCGTATTGCAAATGGAAATACGGCGTGACGGCGGATCGGTTCAAGGAACAGGGTGACAGAGCGTATCTGATACTGCTCAATCATCAAACGCCCTTTGATCAGTTCTTTGTCGGTTTGTCTTTTAAAGGGGCGGTATATTACCTTGCTACCGAGGACATTTTCTCAAACGGTTGGGTATCGTCTTTGATCCGTTGGTTGGTGGCGCCGATCCCGATCAAAAAGCAGACCACTGACGTAACGGCGGTTATGAACTGCATTCGCGTGGCGAAAGAGGGCGGCACCATATCGATCGCGCCCGAAGGAAACCGTACATACAGTGGCAAGACGGAATATATGAATCCCGCCATTGCGCCGCTTGCTCGTAAATTGAAATTGCCGATCGCGCTTTATCGTATTGAGGGCGGTTACGGTGTACAGCCGCGTTGGAGCGACGTGATCCGAAAGGGTAAGATCCACGCTTACGTATCCCGTGTTATCGAGCCGGAAGACTATGCGGCGATGACCGACGAGGAGTTGCTTGCCGCCATCGAAAACGGGTTGGCGGTGAACGAGGGTAACGCCGAGGGGACGTTCCGTTCCGGCAAACGGGCGGAATATCTGGAGCGTGCGATCTACGTTTGTCCTTATTGCGGTCTTTCCGTGTTTGAAAGCCACAAAACCGAAACGGAATGTCTAAAATGTCACCGCAAGGTTTCGTACGGTATCGACAAGACCTTGACGGGTGTCGGTTTTTCGTTCCCGTTCCGATCCGTGAACGAGTGGTATGAGTATCAAAAAGAATTCGTCTGTTCTCTGGACGTTACACAGTACACGAAAACGCCGCTTTATCGTGACACCGCTTCTTTGCTTGAGGTGATCGTGTACAAGGAAAAGCGCTTGCTTCGCAAGTCTGCCGCGATCTGCCTTTACGGTGATCGGATCGTTATTGACGAAGGGTCTGAAAATGCACTTACTCTTCCTTTTGCCGAACTGTCGGCGGCAGCGGTCTTGGGACGAAACAAGCTTAACGTGTATCACGCGGGTCGCGTGTATCAATTCAAGGGCGGAAAGCGGTTTAATGCGCTGAAATACGTGAACATCTATTTCCGCCACAAAGCGATCAGCCGAGGTGATGAAAATGACAAATTTTTGGGACTTTGACGTGTGGGGCAGTATCCTGTTATTCACGGTACTGCTGGGGAGTTTGCTCGTCGGTAACATTTTGAAAAAGGCAATTCCGTTATTGCGCCATTCGTTGATCCCCACCTCGGTCCTTGGCGGAACGGTGTTGATTGTCGTTGCTGCCGTATACAAAGCGATAACGGGAAACGTGCTCTTTGACATCGCACTGTTCGGCGGTAACGGTACAGCCTTTCTGGAAGTGATCACCTATCACGCTCTGGCGCTGGGCTTTATTGCTTCTGCTTTTAAAAAGTCGAACAATAAGATGACGAAGCAGCGCACGATAGAGATCTTCAATACCGGTGTCACAACGGTGTCTACGTATTTGATTCAGGCGATTTTCGGTATGGCGATCACGATGATCGCTTCGCTGATTCTTTCCGATTTCTTCTCTGCTGCGGGTATTTTGCTGCCTTTCGGTTTCGGTCAGGGAACGGGGCAAGCGCTCAATTACGGTAACATTTACGAAACGCAGTTCGGGTTTGCGGGCGGAAAAAGTTTCGGTTTGACGATCGCGGCGCTTGGCTTTTTAAGCGCCAGCTTCGGCGGTATCATTCACTTGAATATTAGAAAAAAGTGTGGGAATTTTTGCAATTCGGGTGATACAAACAAACTGAATAACGAAAAGATCGAAGCGGACAACGAGATCCCGATGCAGGAAAGCATTGATAAAATGACGATCCAGATCGCCTTGATCTTTATTGCGTATTTGGTGTCGTATTTGCTTATGTATCTGCTGGGATTATTGCTTCCCGGTATGAAAGCAACGGTATACGGTTTTAACTTCTTGTTGGGTGTGTTGTCTGCCACTTTGATAAAGACCGTTATGAACATCCTCAAGAAATGCTCGCTTATCAAAAAGGAATACACTAACAATTTCCTTATGACGCGCGCCAGCAACTTTTTCTTTGACATTATGGTGGTTGCGGGAATTGCGGCGATACGCCTTGACGTTCTTGAAAAATACTGGGGTATTATGCTCATTCTCGGTGTCGTTGGTTTGATTATCACCTACGTTTACAACCGCATTGTCGTTAAAACGCTGTTTAAGGAGTATCAAGAGGAGCAATTTCTCGCGATGTACGGTATGCTGACCGGCACTGCCAGTACGGGTATCATCCTGTTGCGTGAAATTGACGGTGACTTCAAAACGCCGGCAGCGGATAATTTGGTGTATCAGAATTTCCCCGCAATCGCGTTTGGTTTCCCGATGATGCTCTTGGCAACACTGGCGCCGACAAAACCGGTGCTGACGCTGATTATTTTGGTGTTGTTCTTCGTGGTAATGAACGTCATTCTTTTCCGCGCGCAGTTGTTTAAAAAGAAAAAGAAATAACCCCGAAAGGGGTACTCATAAAAAAACGCGAGGTGAAAAACACCTCGCGTTTTTTATGAATCATAATGCGGCATACGGCGGTTATGAATCTGTATTTTTATGTTGCTTGGCATATTCTGTGGGGCTTTTTCCGGTGTATTCCTTAAACATTTTCGAGAAGTGATAAATGCTGTTATACCCAACACTAAGCGCCACTTGTTCGACCGATTCATAATCACTCAGCAGGATGGCCTGGGCTTTTTTAATACGAAAATTATGAAGATATTTGATAGGAGGAATGCCGTACACAAACTCAAACGTTTTGCGGAAGTAGACAGTACTTATCCCGCAAAGGCGGGAAAGAGAAGCGTTGGTAATGCCGCTGTCGAAATAGTTTTCGGTAATATATTGCATAGCAGGGTACAGAATTCTTTGTTTTTGAGGATGAGGCGACTCCTTGGACATGGATTTTGCTAAAAACAACAGGATCTCATAAAGCTGATGACAGCAGCGAAGGTGATAAAAAGGCTCTTGCTTGTTAATGCTTTTTTCGATTTTTGAAAACGCATTGAGGATGGCGCTGTTGTCACTTATTTCAATGGAAGCGATTGAAGTATCCTCCAGATTGGTTTCGAACTCGACGATGATACATTCTCCCGGTTCTATGCATTTCCAGGAATATGTACTGCCTTTCGGCAACAGTACGGGGTGCAGGTGATCGGACAAGAAAGGGGTACCGTCAACCGTATAAATTGTTTTCCCTTTTGTTTTTAAAGCGATTCCCCAACCGCTGCGATTGTGTCGGTGGGTGGTAATACCAACAGGGGAATTGCGCAATCGGTTAACAGCAATCACCTTGAATATTGTTAGGTTAGCAACAGAATCAACAAACAACTTTCTCACCTCGCACTTTATTTTAACAAAAAAAGAGCGCGTTTTCAATGATTATTTATATCATAATTGATAAAAACACCACAACTGATATTTACAAGGCGGGGGTGATGTCGATATACTTGGTATATGGAGTGCCATAACGATTGATAGGAATTTATACAGTTGCAAACGGAGGCATAATAATATGATTTCCAAAACTATCGTATTCACCAAGCCGCAAACGGCCGAGCTTCTTGAAAAGGAAGTTGGTACGGCCATCGGCGACCTTGTTAAAGTTAAAATGGAATACACGGTGGTATCGGGTGGAACAGAGCGGGCTTGCATTATGGGCGTGCAGAACACCGTGCAACGTTTTCCTATATCGCTGGGATATTGCGGTGTGGGGCGCGTCGTAGAAATTGGTGATGAGGTTAAGGAAATCAAAGTTGACGACCGTGTGATCGTGTATCACGGTATCCACACCGAATACAATCTTGTTTCCGAAAGCAAGGTAACCAAAGTTGAGGATGAGACGATCGATTCGCTTGAGGCGGCTTTTGTAGTAATTGCCTCAATGGGGCTTGGGGGTGTAAGAAAGCTTGAAATTGAGCTTGGTGAGTCGGCAATGGTTATGGGATTGGGGTTGCTTGGTATCTTTTCCGTGCAGTTTTGCAGATTGAACGGTGCCAACCCTGTTATTGCCGTTGATCTGAACGAAGACAGAAGAAAGTTAGCCTTAAAGCTTGGTGCCGACTATGCCCTTGATCCGTCGGATGAAGAGTTTGTTGAAAAGGTGAAAACAATCACCAAAGGTAAAGGCGTTAATGCTTGCGTGGAGGTTACCGGTGTTTCTTTTGCTATGAAACAAGCGTTGGAATGTGCTTCGTGGCAAGGCAGAGTATCGTTACTCGGTTGCACAAGAGTGTCTGACTGTGCCGTTGATTATTATACCCAAGTACACAGACCGGGCATTACGCTGATAGGTGCACATAACTTTGTTCGTCCCAAAGTGGAATCCTATCCGCACCATTGGACACATCACGATGATTGCCGAGCAATTTTAGATATGATTTCTACGAAACGAATTGATGTGAAATCCATCGTTTCCAGAGTGGTAAAGCCTGAAACCGCGCCTGAGATCTATACGGAACTTTGTAACAATAAGGAGTTCCCGATGGGTACGGTATTTGATTGGAGATAGTATTTTGAGTAAAAAAAGTAAGGCGATTGTTCTCGCGTTGTTGGTAATGGCATTATGGGGCAGTTTGTTTCCCTGTGTGAAAATTGGATATTCAGCGTTTGGCATCGACACAACATCGGTTGCTAATATTTTGATGTTTGCAGCGATGCGGTTTACGCTTTGCGGAGCACTGGTATCTGCTTTTTGCTTTTTCAGACGAAAAACAACGCCTGTACCGTCGGCGAAATCTGTGCTAAGCATCGTGTGGGTGGGCGTATTTGCAATTGTGTTGCATTATGCTTGCACTTACATCGGGCTTTCGATGACTGACAGCTCAAAAACGGCGCTGATTAAACAAGCGGGCGCGTTGATCTATATATGTTTTTCTTTTCTCTTTTTCAAGGATGAAAAGTTTAGCATCTATAAGATAATTGGGGCAATTATCGGGTTCTGTGGAATCATTGCTATCAATTTATCTTCAGGTAACATCCGCTTTTCGTTTGGCGATATGTTGATACTCGGTGCTTCCATTTGCACGGTGATTTCGAATATTATCAGTCGTCGGTCGGTGCAAAGCAGTTCACCGTTGTGGGTTACCGGTATTTCGCAGTTGTTTGGCGGGGTCATCTTGTTTATTGTATCGCTATCGCTCGGTGGCGTATGGCCCTCGTTCACGGTGAAAGGGATGCTTGTTTTTGCTTATATTTGCACCGCCTCCATTATCTCCTACACACTTTGGTATCACATCTTGAAAACAAGCGAACTTTCCAAACTGTTTATTATTAAATTCGCCGAACCGTTGTTTGCCTGTGTGTTTGGAGCGGTTCTTTTGGGCGAAAACATTTTCCGCTTGCAGTATTTGGCGGCATTTTTACTGATTTCTTCAGGAATTTTGGTTGGGCACTACACAAGGGAAACGAACAACGCAAAATGATTGAAACAGATGCGGCGGTGTGAACGTTTATGGCAACACTATTGATCAAAAACGGTCGGATATGGGACGGTGAACGGTTTCAATCGGGCGACGTTTTGACGAATGGCAAGTTGATCGAAAAAATTGATGCAACGATCGAGGATAGCGCCGAGTACAGTTTTGATGCAGCAGGAAAAATCGTTTGTGCGGGGCTGGTTGATCTTCACGTTCATATGAAAGGTGTTTCCTCGAACGCATTCGGCATCGAACCGCATATGAGTAGTCTACCTTTTGGTGTGACGGCGGTAAACGATGCGGGAAGTGTTTACGGCGAAAAAGCCTTGCTGGATTCCTTCGCAATCAATAACACGGTGTTTGTCGGAGTGCGTATTCGGGAGAATTGCGCGGACCTTACAGGTGTGGACACGCTCCTTGAAAGGTACGGTGACAAAGCGATCGGTTTAAAGGTGTGCTTCGATACGACGATTGGGGAAATTCGCGACATCGCGCCGCTTGAGGAACTTTGCGGTTATGCAAAATCCAAAGGGCTAAAGGTAATGGTACATTGTTCCAATTCGCCGACGTCTATGGCGGAAATCGTCCGTACATTGTCAGCAGGGGACATACTCACTCATATCTATCATGGCGGCAATAATGCTTGTACTGACAACGATTTTGAGGCGTTTACGCTTGCTCGACAGAAGGGCGTCGTGATGGATACGGGGTTTGCAGGATATGTGCATACCAATTTTGCGAATTTCAAAAAGGCTGTTTCCGCCGGCTTTTTGCCGGATACGATAAGCACCGATATTACGTGTTATAGTGCTTATAAGCGAGGCGGTCGATACGGAATGACGATGTGTATGAGTATGGCAAAGGTTGTCGGTATGGGTGAGGAGGATATCTTTAAAGCGGTCACCTCGTCGCCGGCAAAGGCGCTTGGGAAAGGAAACGCGTGGGGATATCTTGCACCGGGAAGACGTGCCGATATTGCTGTGTTCGATTACACAGACGAAGCGTTTTGTTTGACCGACTCTGACGGAACTTGTTTACAGAGTGACACGGGATATCGATGCGTTTTCACGGTTTGTGATGGACAAATAGTATATAGAGGGTGATGAATATGAGAAAATCGTTTGCAAAGGTTCCGCAGCCAATGATTGCCGGTGTTATTAAAGAGCGAACCGCCGGTGATGCTGTGGCGCAAATTAAAAACAGTCAATACCACGGCGCGACGGGAATTGATTTGCATTTGTCTTGCTTGGATGAGGAATCCCAAGCTATTGAAAAGTTGAGAGGGATTGTCAATTCATCAAAGCTGCCTATTTTGGCACTTAACTACAACTTATCCTACGACAAAGGCATTTATGAGGCGACGGAGGAAGATCGTGTCGGTTTGATCTTCCGAGCAATCGAGGCCGGCGCGGCGGCGGCGGACATTCAAGGCTATACCTTTGATCTGCCGTCTAAAAGCGGATTTCGACAAGAGTTTTCCCACTTGGGGTATTCCTTTATTAAAGGGAATCCGAAAGAGATTGTCGTAGACAGCGCGGTGATCGACAAGCAAATGGAATTTATTGAAAAGGTGCATAGTTTGGGAGCGGAGGTACTGCTGTCAAACCACCCGGGAATTCCCATGACCACTCAACAGGTCGTGGATCTTGCCTTGTTTGTTGAGAAACGGAAGCCGGATATTATTAAGATCGTTACGGTTGCCAATACCGAGGAGGAAATGGCCGAGGCCTTTAAAACAATGGTTGCGTTAAAACGAGAGGTTGCTACGCCTGTCAGCTATCATTGCAGTGGTCCGTGTGGCGGGTTGACGCGAATTGTTAACCCGTTGCTTGGTGGATTTATGTGTTTTTGTAATGAGACCTTTACGCATAATAGCGATACCAGTCAACCGTTGATCGAAACGGCGAAGTTGGCAATTGATACATTGAAGAAAATTATGTGAGGTGCAGAAAATGAGCAAAAACGTTTTAGTAATCGGTTCAACCGGTGCGATGGGGCAGTATCTTGTTCCCTATCTTGCCGATATGGGGTATCGTGTGACGGCGGTTTCTTTAGCTGATGAAAAGCCCTACAACGACAACGTTACTTGCGTTAAAGGGAATGCAAAGGACAAAGACTTCCTTTGCGAATTACTTTCTCAAAAGTTTGATGGTATCGTTGACTTTATGGTTTATTACCAACGCGATTTCCAAGAGTATTATAAGTTGTTTTTGGATAATACGGATCATTACATTTTTCTTTCTTCCGGTCGCGTGTATGCCGATGAAGAAACGCCGATAACGGAATCTTCACCGCGTCTTTTAGATTATTCCACCGATCCGGAATTGCTGGCTTCCAACGATTATTGTATTCACAAGGCGAAATCCGAAAACATTTTGATGTTATCAAACTACAATAACTGGACCATCGTTCGCCCTGCCACCACCTTTTCAAAAATGCGGTATCAGCTTGTTACGCTGGAAGCGGTAAACTGTGTCGGCAGAGCGCAAAAAGGCAAAAAGGTTGTGTTACCGAAAGAGGCACGTGACATTCCCGCAACGCTTTGCTGGGCGGGTGACGTTTCGATGATGATCGCCAAGCTCTTATTTAATGAGCCTGCAAAGCGTGAAATCTTTAACGTCTGTTCTGCGGAATCTCGCACGTGGGGTGAAATTGCCGATTATTACAATCGCATCTGCGGTCTGGAGGCCGTGTGGGTGGATAAAGAGGACTATCTTAAAATTATCAACCCCGAAGTGCCTACCCAGTTCCGTTGGCAGTTGGAATATGCAAGATTGTTCCGGCGGATTACAGATAATTCCAAGGTGCTCAAGTTTACGGGAATGAAACAAGAAGAATTGATGCCGCTTTTCGATGCTCTTAAAATGATGGTGGAAGCGGTTCCGGAGGGGTATGAATTCCCTGAAACGGATATCAGTCGCAGAATGGATGCGTATTTGGAGGCGAACATATGAAAGCGATGCTGGTGGATGAAAACAAAAACATGGTTTGGTCGGACGTACCGGATCCGATCATCAAGGACGATGAGGTCCTGGTTAAGATTTGCGCCGCGGCGCTCAACCGAGCGGATCTTTTGCAACGGCAAGGGAAATATCCTTCTCCTGCGGGTTGTCCCGAATGGATGGGGCTGGAAATTTCCGGTGAAATTATAGAGGTTGGCAAGCAGGTTTCCAATTGGAAAATAGGGGACAAGGTTTGTGCTCTTCTTGGTGGCGGCGGGTATGCTGAATTCGTTGCCGTAAAATACGATATGCTGATGCCGATCCCCAAAGGCCTTTCTATGGAAGAAGCGGCAGCGCTTCCCGAGGCGTATGCCACCTCGTATTTGAATTTATTTATTGAAGGACATTTGCAAGCGGGTCAAACGGCGTTTGTTCCGGCCGGTGCCAGCGGTTTGGCATCGGTTGCCATTCCGATGGCGAAAGCGTTTGGCGCCAAGGTGATTACGTCCGTGCTGTCGGATGAAATTGCTGAAAAAATCAAGCCGCTCGGCGCGGATGTAATTATCAACTCAACTACGCAATCTGTCGAGGAGATCCTCAAAGCAGAGGAAGAAAAGGGAACGCCGGTAAACGTTTCGATGGATTGCCTGAGCGGTGAAACACTGGGAAAAAGTTTACCTTTTATGGCAAGAGGCGGGTATTGGATCGTCATTTCCACGCTGGCGGGAATTGAAACCACGGTGCAGCTCAGACCGCTTCTCACGAAAGGCTTGCATTTGGTAGGCTCTATGCTTCGAAATCGTACGCCGGAATTCAAAGCGTATATTTTATCGGAACTTGTGAAAAACGTGTGGCCTAAAATTGAATGTGGTGCCATTAAACCGTCCATTTATAAAGTGTTGCCGATAGAGCGGGCAGAAGAGGCGCACGCTATTCTGGAACGCAGTGAAAATATCGGTAAGGTTGTTTTGACTGTTTAAGAGAACCGAAAATAAAAAACGCGAGGTGAAAATCACCTCGCGTTTTTTGTTCGTATTGATCGTTAAAACGATTTGTTGCAGTTGGGTTTTCTCTCATACGGGAACGGATACAAATAGTCTGCAAGGTTCTCTTCGATCACACGACATTCCTCGGCGAATTTCGGATCGGCAAGGAATAACTGCGTGTTTTCGATGGAACGCTCGGGATTCAGTTTCTGACCCTTTTTCACGTGGTCCTGTTCGGAAACGTTCAGAATCCGATATACCTCGGCAACGGATTCGTCGTAATGATAGATCAGATCTTCAAAACGCAAGCGGTGTACACCCGCGTACGTGCACGATTTTTCCATTTGGCGAAGCGCCGCGTAGTATTGGCAGAACTCGTGAACGTCGGTGGGATAGGGGACGGGCTCGTTGTTTTTCTGCCAAATGTATTTATTGATGATAAACACGTCGCGGGGGTCACGCTCAACCACGAAGATCTCGGCTTCGTTGTCTTTGAAATACTTGTCGGCACGATGTAAGTTGAACGGGAGCAGCAATTGATCCAAGATCACGTTACGCTTATCAAGCCCCAATTCGCACCACAGTTTGTTAAGGTACGTGCGGGTGCGTTCGTAAAACTCCTCGGGTGTGACGAACGAAATCGCCATATCTTCGTACACTAACGGCTTTTTCAGTTGGACCTTGCCGAGCGTTAAGAGAGAGACGAGCCGTTTTACGATCAGTTTGGCGATCATCTTACGATCGGCATTCTCCTGATAGTACCAATAAAAATCAGGGCGATGCTGTATCAGCGAATCAATGTATTGCTCGGTGTATTCCATAAACGCGGGGCATAAATTGGTGTTGTAATGCCCCACCCACCAGTATTTTTTATCGTACAACTGTTTCATCGTATGACGAAACGTGCGCAATGCTTCATCGCTTCGCAGTGCGTTGTTTCCGATCAGAAGTTTGTCCTCTAAATCAAAAACGCCGTTCGGGCAGTGCAGGAAAACGTATTCAAACGTGCCGTGGTCGGCATCGTACCCGCTGATCTCGGAGATCAGATCGGTGATGGCTGACGAGCCGGAACCCATATATCCGGTAGGAATAATCAGTTTGTTCATCGTGTCACCTTATTACAATGCGGATTTTAACTTCATAACCAGTTTGGTGGCCGCATACAGCTTGTGCTTGTTCAGCCACAAAATGATCTTGCGATTGCGTTCTTGGGATTTGAGATACGGGTTGTCATATAACCCCTCAAAGCCGTTTAAGTAATCGTTCAGTTTCTGCAAGACGTCCTTTTTATCCTCGGCAACCGCTTGCGCTACTCGTGTTATGGCAGCAACGGCGATATGCTCGATCACTAAAAATTCCAACTCGTTTTTGAAGGATGCATAGCTTCCGCAATCTTTGAAATAGTCGATGACGTCCTTGAACGCATCGATGATCTCCAAATTTCGTTTGACGTTGTTGTTGTTCATAATGGAGCCCGCACGTTGAACGTAGTACACCAGGCAATCCTCAACGAAACAGATCTTTTCGGCTTTTAAGAACAGTTTGGGGGTGAGGCGCATATCCTCGTACCACACGCGGGATACGTATTCAAGCTCGCCAAACAGGTCGCGCTTATACAGTTTCCCCCACGCGCAAAGGCGATTAAACAGCAAGGTGGGATCTTCCGCAAGGCTTGTCACGGCGTTTTTGTAGGGATGGTGATAGGTGAAGAGTATCTCACCGCTTTCGCTGACGTCGTGGTTGTTGCAAACGGCGATGTCGCTGCCTGACTCGACCGCTGCCGTTACCATTTTTTCAATATAGGTACTGTCGATATAATCGTCACTGTCCAAAAACGTGATGTACTCGCCGGTGGATTTTTCCGTTCCGAAATTTCTCGCACCGCCCAAGCCTCTGTTTTCGATGGTGTAGCAGGTCATATTCTCAAAACGTGCCGTATAGTCGTTGATAATATCCAACGAATCGTCGGTGCTGCCATCGTTGACAATGATCACCTCAAGGTTTTCATAGGTCTGCGCCGCCACCGAGTCCAGACATTTTTTTAAATAATCTCTGACGTTATATACCGGTATGACCAAACTTACTTTTACACAGTCCATGATTACCCCCCACGTTTTAACAGATTTTTAGCCTTCTCCAAAACGCTGAACAAGATCTCGTTTTTGGTGATAGCGGTTAAGGCGAGATAGACGATGCCGCCGGTTCCTACCTCTAATATCAGTCTGACAAACAGATTGACGTTGAGTGTAGATACCAACGTAACGGCAACGTACATCAAAACGCAAGCCAGCAAAACGAAGATGTTATCCTTGATAACGGATCGGACCGATACCATCTTTCTTGCGGCAATAAAGCAAACGGTAAATACCACCAGTTCCGCGGAAAGTGAAGCGATACAGGCGGATAAGATACCCAAATGGGGAATCAACAGTACGTTCAACACAACGTTGGTTAAAGCACCCAAAATCGTGGCTAACGTGTACCGTTTTTCCTTGCCGATCGGGATCAACAATTGAACGCCCAAAATGCTGTTGACGGAAAGTGTCAAGATCAACGGGCTTAAATATTTCAGCGTGGGAATAACCGCCAAAAATTCCTCGCCCAAGAAGAAGGGGATCAAGTCGTTTGCGACGGCAACGATGCCGAACAGGGCGGGGAGTGCCAAAAACAACGTGAAATTGATGGATTTGCGAATGTAGTTTTTAATGCCTTCCGTATCGTCGTTGAGCGAAAGGTTGGCAATTCTCGCCATCATTACGTAGCCGAGCGACATTAAAATGCCCGTAACCATACGAATCAGCCGTTGGGCTTGGTCGTAGATACCGACGTTGTCGGTGTTGGTCATCCAACCGAGCAAACTTCTGTCCAAAAGGGAATAGATATAATTCATAATTTGCGGGACGAACAAAAGTAAGCTGCCCTTTAAGTGCGGGAAAATGGCGATTTTCTGCGAGGGTTTTACCGTGGTGTATTTGGGCAGATAGTAAAGCATGAGCAGGTTGCCGAACAAGGTGCTCGCGACAATGGAGAATACGTATATCGGCAGATCGCCCGGATCTTTCACGAAGACGAACAGCGATACCACGAACAAGAGTTTAACAATGAAATTGCGGATGGTAACTTTTTTGAAATCCTCTATTCCTTGGTAAAACCACGAAATGTCCAGACCGCTTGCGATCACGTTGATCAGGTGGATCTGATATAAGACCGCGTATTCCGAACGCACGCACAAAGCCGGAATGTATACCGCTAACGTTACGATCAAAAGCAGGAGTTTCAGCGCGATGACTTCGATGGTCGTTTGGCTCAACTGCTTGGGATCGTCACGCACGCGTGCGATCGCGCGGATACCGTAAAGCGACGTTCCCAACGAGCCGAACAAAATGAAATAGGTGACGATGCTTTCGGTAAAAGAGTGAATACCGTTTGCTTCAAGACCTAACACGCGCGCCACGTAAGGCGTGGTGAGGATCGGCAAAACGGTAATAACGATCTGATACAGAATGTTGTAAAACAAGTTTTCGGAAACGGAGGCTTTCTTCATTGTTTTCATACCCTCATATAGTTTCAAACAATTCTTGCAATCTTACTTTTTGACGCTCCATAGAGAAATTGGCAATATGCTTTCGGCAGTTTTCGCCCATTTGCGCGTTGACAGCCTGATCCAATACGATCGCTTCAATGGCATCGGCACATTCCGCGGGCGTATTGACGATCACACCGCAGTTGCCGTTATCGCTCATTTCCCGCACACCGCCCACGGGCGTGCTGATAAAAGGCTTGCCGAGCGTCATACCCTCGGCAAACACGGTGGGAAAGCCCTCGGCTTTGGAAAGCAGACAGACCGCATCGCATTGGCGGAACAGGGGATACGGGTTGCGTTGATATCCCAGTAAAAAGGCGGTATCTTCCAAACCCCATTCGCGGATCTTATCGTTTAGTTCCTCTTTGAGTTCACCCTGCCCCAAAAAATACGCGGACACCGTTTTGTTTCGGTCTTTCAAAAGTTTAACAGCCTCTAAAACCGCGAGAGGCTGTTTGGCATCTTCCAATCTGCCGACAAAGACGACAGAAGGCGTGTTCAGGGTGATCGGTGATGCTTCGTCGGCACTTTCCAAAATTCTTTCGGTGTGAATGCCGTTGTACACCACGTCAACTTTATGAGAAAATTCGGGAAAAAGTCGTACGATGGAATCTTTTGTATCCTCGGCGATGGCGATGATCTTGGTCGCCCTTTTGAAGCTTCGTTTTTGAAGCAAAAAGCCGAGTTTGTCGGTTTTCAAATTATCCATAACCCCGTGGTTCCACATCACGGCTTTCGTGCCTTTGGATGCTTTTACCAAAAAGGACGGGATCTGATAATTGAACGAAACCTCAACGTCGTATTTTTTTCTGATATGACGTTTGCGAAGAACACACGGAAAAAAGTGCGCCAAAAAATAGGTGACAGCTTTTTTGGCTTTGCCCGCCGTTTGCATATTGACAATGCTCGGCAGCAGCGTGACACCTTCCGGCAAGGACTCTTGTTTGACGCCGTAGTCCGCATAGGGGAGGATGTCGATCTCGTACTCTTCACGATCAAGGTTGCCCACAAGATCGCTCAATACTCTTTCGGCGCCTCCGCCCAACGAAAAGGTATAGATGACAAACAGCAGCTTTTTCATTCACAATTCTCCAAAGTAGATTGTTTGCGGCAGAAATACGATAACAGCCACACGAAAATAATGCTGGAAAAAATATCGAAGAACAAATGCCCCGCCATCAAGCAAAGCATCAAACTGCCCACGATCGAAACGACGAAGATGGCGTTTTCATAAGTAAAGCGCGATTTGAAGCGTCTTAAAATTGATACCAGAGCGTAGAGCAAATAGCCAACGTACGGACCGATCAGCAAAAGGGTGCCGATATAGCCGAACCACATATTTTGCGCTACGACGTCCTGCTCCGCATAGGGGAAATAGGACGTGTAACCGATGCCGAGCCAACGGTCGGCGGGGTTATCGTTTTGCCGTAACACTTCATCGTAAATCATGGATTTAAAGGCACGGTAATCGATCTGGGCTTTGCTGTTGCTTGTGATGATCTTTTCCCAAAAGCGGACGTTTTGCTTGACGTTCAACAGCTCGACAAATTCACTGTCGATGCCGAAATAGGCAGACGGATAACCGAAGATCCGCACGAAGGCATCGGGATTGGGGACCTCGGGATCCACCGATTCGATCACCTCGTCATCTACCGTGACTTGTTGGTCGATGGGGGTGGAGTCATACGCTTCTTTCTGTTCGGCGGCGATGTTGATCGTCGGCGAATACAAGAACAGGAACACACCTATCACGATGATGGACAGGAACGCCACCACGTGCTTTAACTTGAACGTGAATTGTTTTAAGATCCAGGCGAACAGAATGATGATGCAAACGGCTGCCGCCAAAATCAACAGCGCGCCGATCGACGCTACCTTCGTGCCTACCATAATCATCGCAATGGTATGAAGCAGGACGAGGATGAAGTTCTTGATGGTTTTCTGTTTCAAAAAGAGCAAAACGGCGAACGGGAACAGAAGGAACAGTACCATTCCGATCTGGTTGCCCATATAGAACCAGCCCTTGCTCGTCATCAAAACGGGGGTTTCGGTGTCGGGGTTGGTGAACCATTCAATGATATTTTTCTCAATAAACTGATTTTTTTCCAACAAGCTGGCGTACGAAATGAACGACACCTTAAACAGGTTGGTAATGACGATGTTGCCGCTGATGATCCAAGAGAGGATCTCCGTGGTCTTGAAGAAGGTGGTGCTTTGGATGCGGCAGTTGAGCAGGATATAGAAGAACATCAGCGGGATGGCGTACGTTCTTACCATATAATACAGTTCTTTGAAAAGGCTGATGTCGGTGGGGGTTAAGATATTTTGGTTGAAGTTTGAAATGTTCCACAGGTGAAGCGCGATATAGACAGCGGTAATAACCGCGTAGATCACGAAGGGAATCATCACCTTTTTTTGGCGGAAATATTTGATTAGAAACAGGCAGGAAAGATACCCGATGAGTGCCAAATTGACAAACTCGGGTAAAGAGATCCCCATCAACTGCACACTGTCCTCAAAAAACGTTCTGAACATATTGATGAACGGTTGGAGGATCAAAAAGGCAATTACTTGGATATTAAAGGTTTTGTCTTTAATCAAATTTCCCAGCAGACATTTTTCTTTCATTTCAAACTCACTTTCCGGTGTTTAAAATATCATTCCATTTTTCTACAATGTTGCTTTCGGTGAAGTCGTTGGCTCTCAAACAAGCCGCTTTTGACAATTTTTCTCTGACCGAAGCGTTCTCGATCAGGTACAATACGCGTTCGAC
This sequence comes from Acutalibacteraceae bacterium, assembly GCA_045630765.1. Lineage (GTDB taxonomy): Bacteria > Bacillota > Clostridia > Oscillospirales > Acutalibacteraceae > RGIG3009. The sequence continues at coordinate 19,571 of JAZQTM010000049.1, forward strand.
AAAACGGTCGCTGTCGCCGTCGGCGATCAAAAAGCCGTTTTCCTCTTGTTTTATGATGGCACGCGGACCCACTCTTACGTCGTACGCGACGACGGGAAGCCCTTGCGACATCGCCTCAATCAGCACGAAGGGGAAGCCCTCCGTAAAGGACGTCATCACGTAAAAAAGGGAGCGGCGCATTTCTTGCAGCACGTCGTCGTGGTCCATAGCGCCCGTCAGGATCACACGTCCCTCAAGCCCCAGTTCTGCGATGCGGGCGTTCAGTTGCGCTTCCTGTTCACCGCCGCCGATGATCTTGAGAACGGTATCACAGTGCTCGGCGACCGTTGCCCAACTATCGATCAGGCGTAAGAAGCCTTTGACTTCGTGGAGACGTCCGACCGCGACCACTTGATTTTCTTTCTCGGTTTTTGTTATTTCCAGGCGATTGGTGTTGGGCAGGAAATTCGGCATTGTTAAGCAGCGAGTGTGCCGGTTCTTCGCCATCATTTCGCTGACTTCCCGTTGGAGTTCGTCCGTTAATAACAAAAACAGATCGATGTTTGTATAACGGTGCTTAAAATCACGGATCAGGCGCTTGTCAAAGCCGTGATCGTGATGTAACTGCGCGATTTTTAAGGTGCTCTCGTTGCCGTATTTGGAAAGTAAGACGGAGTCTTCGTTTCGGGTTGAAATAATCACATCGCCCCGTATGGCACGAAAGCGGTCTTTCAACACCTTTTTCTTCAAATACAGCACCTTGAAAGCGTACAACAACTCTTTGAACAGACGAACGGGACGTTTTTGTTTTACAGCGCTTAAAATAGCGTCCTTGTTCGGTTGCACGTCGGTCAGATAGGTGACCGTGACGTTACTGTCCAGTGCGTAAGCCGGCTCACCCAAACGATAGGTGCACAAGATCTCGACTTCGTAGCCCCGTTTTACCAACGCGTTAGCCAACGAGGAAATCGCCATTTCAATGCCGCCGTGCCTCAGGTGCAGGGCGGTGATATGAATCTTCTTCATAACGGTCGACCTATTCCTCAATGCACTTTTTCACCAGTGCGATCATATTTTCCGTGTTGCTTTGGTAAGCGTTCGGGGTGAACGTGTCAGCAGTTGCCAGTGCGTCTTCCAACTGTGATACTTCGGTCAAGCCGATGATATAGCCCGCTTTGTTGAAGTTATCGATGATCTGAAGCTGGTGATCGTTGATGTGCTCACCGTATTTGGCAAGTCGCGGTACGGCAATCACGGTCTTTTCTTTTTTAAGACCGGTGATGATGGAGCCGACACCGCCGTGCGTGATCAGCAAATCACATTGGCTGATTAAATTGTCAAATTCCGAGAACGGAATCAGGTCAAAGATCTCCATTTGTGAGGAGGTGAATTCGGTGACGCCCGCCTGCACCACGACGCGGTCGGTGATCTTGCCTTCAGCAATGAGGCGCTCTACCTCTTGGAGTAGGCGCACAAAGCTTTTATCATTTGTACCAAGCGTAATTAAAATCAATAGATCCAACCCCCGTAAATGGCATCAGGATAACAGTCGAGCAACCCTTCCCACTGAACGATGAATTTATCGGCAATGGGGTAGATCATTTTACCGGAACTCGTGGGTGTGGTGCTGTTCGCAAAGGTTTCAATGAAAACGACTTTTTTGCGGAACAGCTTTGCAATATAACACATGGGAACGGCGGTATGCGTACCCGTTGTCACGACGACGGCGGGGCGCACCTTCAAAAAGATGCAAAGCGATTTGAGGATGTTAAACGGGAACTTCGCCAGATACGACAGCAAATGCGACTTGGTTCCGTATACCAAAAAATCGATTCGCGACGCGTGCTCGGACCGAAGACCTTCGGTGGATTTCGTTTTTTCCGTCACCAAATGATAATCGTATTCCGCAAATAACGGCTTTAACTCAAGCAGCTCGGACAAATGACCGCCCGTGCTGGCAATGAATAATACCTTCAATTTTTCCACCGTATCACCCACCGTAACGTTGTGTAGACTTATCTCATGATATACCAAGATAAAGTATAGCACACTACAGGGCAAAAAGCAAGCGTGAGCGGCTAAAAAAACGAGACTTATTGCCTTGCCGGCGGGGTGTTCGCGTTCGTGAACAAATCTTTGGGGGGTGTGAATATAAAACTCTCTGCTATTTTGTCAATTTCAACAAAACTTGAAACGTAACGAGGTCGTTTATTGACATTTTTGTGCATTCGTGCTATACTTTTTTATGGATTTTAATCGGTCCGTATTAAAAAAGAGGAGGAGAAAAGATGAGCAAAAAGCTATCATTGTTGGTAGTACTGGTTTTAGTGTTGTCAGCACTGTTTGTGCTGCCGATCGGCGCCGGTGCCGAGTCGTTAAACGGCTTCGTTGAAGAAGACGGCGACTGGTATTATTACCGTGACGGTGTACCGGTTACCAACGAAGTTATCGAGTACGGCAATTATCTGTACGGTTTCGATGACTGGGGACGGATGTACGAGGAGGAATCGTTCGAGATCTACTCGGAAGAGGAGGATACTTATTTCCAGTATCGTGCCAAAAAGGGCGGTCCTCTGTACGAAAACGAGTGGTACTGGGAAAGTTGGAACGAATGTTGGTACTATTACGGTGAAAACGGCGTTGCACCGCATTATGAATTTGTGACGGTGAACGGCACGACGTATTACTTTGAGCATGACGGTCGTATGTTCACGGACGGTGCGCATTGGGTGGATATGGGTGACTTTGGTGCTTATTACGCGTTTGACAAGAACGGTGCGTACGAGCAGATCGATATGACCACCACCGGTTGGAAGCAGTGCAAAGGCAACTGGTATTATGTGGCAGACGAAGGCGATTACACCGATTTGGTTTGTGGGGAACTCTTTACGACCGACAACGGACAGACGTATGTGTTCAACAACAAGTATGCTATGGCAACCGATGAGTTGGTCGAAGTTTGGGCTTTTGACGGTAACGAGTGGGATTCCGCATACTACTATGCCAATGCCTACGGTATGCCTTACGTTGGCTGGATCCAACCGTACATTAAAGAAACGAATCCCGCACATGATTACAGAAATCAATGGTGGTATTATTTCGGTAATGACGGCAAGGCATTAGAGGGCTATCACACTGTTAACGGAACCGATTATTATTTCGACTGTGATGGTCAGATGCTGCAAAATACCTACGGCCTCGCTTACGACGAATTCGGTGAGGTGGAATATGCTTGGGCCACCAAAGAAAACGGCGTTGCTTCCCGCACCTACGGCGGTTGGTTGCGAGTGTACGGCAATTGGCGGTATTTTGACGGTGAGTATTGGGTAAGCGGCTTGCAGGAGATCGACGGTGATTATTACTATTTCTCCGGCGAGGAACTGGTTGAAAACGAGTCGTGCGATGAATACCGCGCCAAAGTCGGCGGCAGATTGTACCGCAACGAGTGGTACAAGGACGAATACGGCGATTGGTACTATTACGGTGCGGATTGCCGGATGGTATGCGACGAGGTCGTGAACATCGGCGGCAGCTACTACGCCTTCGATGATTGGGGTTGCATGCTGAAGGATACAATCGTCAGTGATGATTTCGGCGACGCTTACATTGTAAACAAAGACGGTGTCGGCACGCGTGTGACCGGCACGGGCTGGTATAAGGTCGGCAAATACTGGGCTTACGCCGAAGACGGCGTCTTGGTCTACGATTACGCGTGGAAAACGATCGACGGCAAGGACTATTTCTTTGACGGGTATTATATCCTTACGGATACGTACTATGACGGTTACGTGCTGGCTGCCGGCGGTCAAAAGATCACGACTCCCGGTTGGCATTTTGTTGACGGCGAATACTATTACGTGACGGATACCGATGGCAACACCACCGGTTACGGTTGGTACAAGGTGAACGGTCGCTGGTATTATTTCTGGCCGGAAATGGCGCATAACACGATTCTCGAGGACTATGAAAACGGCTACGTTTACGGATTCGATACCAACGGCGGTTATTTCCAGATCACGGGCGACGGTTTCTATACCAGTTGGCCCGGCGACAAGATGTACGTTGAAAACAACAAGTTCGTAACCAACACCTGGAAGCGCATCAACGGATCGTGGTATTATTTCATGGAAGATGGTTGGATGGCAACGGGTCCGTGCCACGTTGACGGTGCATACTACCTGTTCAGCAACGACGGTAAGCTGATTTACAACGATTGGTACTACGGTTACGGTGACCATTACTGTTCCGATGCGTCGGGCAAGGTGTTGACGGGATATCAGTATATCGACGGCAACTATTATCTGTTCGGCGAAGACGGCTGGATGCGGCGCGGCGGCATTGCCGAGTATGACGGCTATACGTACCTGCTGCACGAAGACGGCAGAGTATACGGTTATGAGTTCAAACCCCACACCTGGTACAAGGTAGACGGCGAGTGGTATTACTTCGACGAGTACGATTTCTTGCGTGAAGAAGCGAAGACCATCGGCGGCTACGAGTACGCGTTTGACTGGTCAGGATGCATGGTAACCGACGACTCATTCTCGTATTGGGATGAGAACGACGATTACCACCATGGCTATTATGACAAATCCGGTCGCAAGTTGGTCAATGCTTGGTACAACACGCCGTACGGCTATCGCTACTATGATAGCGAAGGCGATTATTACTACTGGGATTACTACACCATCGGCGGCGTTGAGTATTGCTTTATGGACGGATACCTGAAGACCGGCACGTTTGTGTATGACGGTCAGATTGTATCCACCACCGCGGGCGGGGCCGTTATCAGCAAAACAGATATGTCTGACGGTTGGACGTACTCTGATGGTCACTACTATTACGTAAAGAACGGCAATCCCTACTACACCGGTTGGGTAGGCTCGTATTACGTAACCGACGGTCAGATGGTTTACCACAACATCATCGACGATAACGGTAACTATTACTATATCAATGCCAACGGCGTGTACATTCGTTCCGGCTGGCAAAAGCTTAGCTATTACGGAGATACAGCGTATCTCTACGCAAATGCGAATGGTACGCTCAAATGCAACGAATGGGCGAAGATCGGCGGCACGTGGTATTACTTCGACAACATATACATGGCGGCCGATGGAACGTACGAAATTGACGGTGAGGAGCACGAATTCGCTGCAAACGGCGCGTGGTTAGGCAAAAAAGTCGCCACTACCACTGTCAATCCGCAGAAAACCGGCTACGCCAACGGTTGGGTATACCTGAACGGCAAGTACTACTATTCCTTTAACGGCACGTTCCTGCAGGGTAACCAGTACATCGACGGTGCTTGGTACTGCTTCGGTTACGGCTATGGCGAGGACGAGGAGCAAGATCTCCGGTTCTATCAGATGCTCTCGGATGAGTTCTACAACGATTGCTATTATACCAAGAGCGGTGCCTTGTTTGAGGGCACCGGCTGGCACCTCATTAACGGTGAATACGTGTACTTTGACGGGCAATCCCGTCTGCAAACGGGTTTGATCACCGTTAACGGTACGAAGTATTGCATTGCCGGTACGTATATCAACGAAGGCACCGAAAACGAAAAGCTTATCTACTATATGTTAGCCAACGAGTACGTTCTGTATGAGGAAACGCTGTACTACGCGTCCGCCGGCGGTGCGCTTTCCAAGGTTGCGAAGCCGAACGGCTGGTACTGGATCAATACTCGGGACGCCTATGTTTACTACAAGAACGGCACTATGTTGCGTGATGGGGAATACGTGATCAACGGTACGACGTATCTCTTCTATGGTAGTGGCGAGATGGCTTCGGATACGTGGGAAGGTTACACCTACTACACGGCTTCCGGTGCGAAAGCAACCAACGGTTGGTATTGGTGCGAGAGAGCCCAAGGCTGGGTATACGTCAAAAACGGCAAGATGTATGTGAACGGTTTGTACTATATCAACGGTACGGCGTATTACTTCTACGATGGTTTCTGGGTGAAATAACTCGGAACGAACAACGCGAGATCCTTTAATAAACGCACAGCACAGGCGCAAAACAACGCCG
>JAZQTM010000050.1:0-12502 GCA_045630765.1 Acutalibacteraceae bacterium
GTATGCGTGGCTGTATATCCCGCTCGGTGTGATCTGTATGTTCCCGTGGAAGAACAAGATCAACTTATCGAAAGTCCCCGAATGGGTCGTGAACGGTGTATGTTTGATTCTCTTTGCGGTTTGCGTGGTGTTTATCATCGGTTCCACGTATAATCCGTTCATCTATTTTAGATTCTAAAATAAAAACTCCTTGCTGAAAAAGCAAGGAGTTTTTTGCGGCATGAAAAAAGCGAGGGGGAACCCTCGCTTTTTTATAGAATTCAATTCGGGGGCAGGGTGGTTTTTTCCGTATAGAATACCCAGTTGTTTTTGTCGCGAACGTCACCGGATACGCTTGCCCATTCAGAGGGTAAGAACTGGTTTCCGTTGTTCACGAAGATATCCCATTTATCGGAAACAATCACATACTGCTTTTCATCAATCTTGGAGGAGTCCACAATGGCGTTGCCGGTAAAGGGGTTTACCGGATTTTCCACAAGGCCTTCCAAAGAAAGCGCAGGCACGTCGGCGTTTGTCATAAAGGTATCTACGGTGGTAAAGCCGCTTGCGTTAAAGTCTTTCACCAACAGCATTGCCTGATAGAAGTAAATGTTGTGCATTCCCCGCACATCGCTGTCGAAGGTCTTCAGATCGCGACCGTGGTCGGATACCACGATGATACGGGTGTTATCGTACACACCCAACTCACGCAGTTCATCAAACCAGTTGCCCAGTTGAATCAATGCCGCCATATTAGCTTGATAGTGGGATATGGCGAGTTCTGATTTCAGCAACACGGATTTTCCGTTGGCGGTGATGGTCTTGCCCTCGGCGGGATAGTAGGCGCTGTTGTCCACGTTGGAGGACGGTACGAAATCGGGCTCTTGCAACAGCGTCGGTTCGTGCGTGATGTTTGAACGCAAGAACGTATAGGTTCCCTTTTCCTGACTCGTGACGTCGGTCATGGTTGACAGGTTTTCCAAAACGTAATACGCGTTCATAAAGGACTGGTTAACGCCGTCCGTATTCGTAACAGTGCCCTTGCGGGTGACGGCGCGATAGGTGCCGTCGTTGTAGACGGGTGATTGCAGAGAAACGGGAAGCGTCTTCATCAAGGAGAACAAGAAGAAATTGCGTTTGCGTGTCGTGACGGCGTTTACAAGACTCTGTTTGCTGTTAAACTTACCGTCGGCAAGGTGTGCGCTGACACCGGGCATATCCTTGAAGATGTCCAGATTCGGGATCCAGCGATAACCGGCGTAAGAGGGATCAATAAGGCTGACGTCGTAGCCGGCTTGAGAGAACAGGGTGGGGACAACTTTCAACGATTCGTTATGCTTACTTGCGAGCGTTTCGGTATTTCTTAAGTTTAACTCGACCGGCGTATAGTCGTAGCCGCCGTACAGCGACGGAGTAGCGAAATTGGTAAAGCCGCCGTAAGATAAGGTGTTTTCGTAGAAGGTAAAGCCGTCAAACTGTTTTAGCAGTGTGGGGTTCTCTTCCATCAGATACGGGACGAACGCGCTGATTGCGCGATCCAGCATAATGACGACCACGTTTTGCCCGTTATCGCTGAGCGGGATGAAGGTGGTTGATTCGCCGCTGCTTTGTATCTGCACCTTGGTTTGAGAGGTTTCTTTTACGGTTTTGGCGATGTTGATGGTGCTCATACCGCTAAGAGCGATGGCACCGACCAGCAAAACCGCGGTGAGGCGCTTGGGTACTTTTGTCACCAGCAGGTAGAGGATGACGAACACGGCGATTACCACACCGGCGTTGATCAGATGCTCCGAAACGGAGAAGGCAAAACCATCGTTATACGCAAGGTCGGGTGACAAAATGCCGAGCTTGGTGCCGAAGAACATATAGTTGACCAGCATAACACCGCTTAAGCTCCATACCAAGCGTTCAATGATCACCTTGCCCTTGGGGTTTGCCAGCCAGTAGAACACGCTCAACCATACTAAGAACGTGCCCGCCGCAATGCACAGGGAGTACACGATATACCACACGGGCTCATAGAAATAGGCGGGATAGATGTATTCCTGTACGGAGGCGGAAATATAGGTGGAGGGAATCAGCAAGCCCACCAAAGCCGTCAGGAACAGACCGCCGCTGATAAACAGCGCTTTGTTGGGGGTTGCTTGCGATGCCTTGGGTTTGGGTAAGGGCAACTTTTTGAGCAACGGTAAGATCCAGGGCAGTTGTGCGACAATTCCCAAAGCGATCATAAAAGCGGAGCGCCAGAAGCCGTCCATCAAAATACCGGCAGCGACCGCGCCGACACCCAACACGCCAAGCAGGATCTGCAAGACCAGTTTGGGGTTTTTCATACGGTAGAACAACGTTTTTATCAGAGAGAACAGGTTGTTCAGTGTCCAGTAAAACACCAAAGCGGAGGGGGAGTTGTATAAGAATACCAAGAAGAACGCTGCCATACCGTACAACTGGATCTTGGTTTTCAGCGGGAAGCCCTTCAAATACAAAGAGCTGGAAATGACGTTGACCAAGGTCATAATAACGGGCAGCAGATTGATGGAAAAGCCGCCGATGACGAGCAAACCGTCCGGTGCGCTCAAATCAGCGATCGGACCGAAGGAGGCGCCGGTAAAGGCATCCACACCGGACAAGAACTGATACGCTGCCATAAAGAAGGGGATCTCTAACAGCAACGAAACCGATCCGCTGAGAACGGAGAGCGGGTTGTAGTTGTTCTGCCGATAGTATGTTTGCAAAATCATCATTCGCTCGTCGCCCGAGAAGGTCTTTTTGATATGGGCGACAACGTCTTTGAGTTTGTTTTCGGTATCTCTTGCTTCCACCTGAATGGCGTCTGCACGACGATAAAGCGGAAGGGCAAGGACGTTCATTGCCAAGCTCAAAACAATAACGGACAGACCGGGATTTTCGATCACGGTGAGCGCTGCGGAGAAAATGACTTCAAAGATCAGCTTGAGCGGCCCGATAAGCAGAGTGCCTAACATCTCAAAAAAGGTCATTTAGCAACACTCCCTTCGTTTTTCGTTTCGGTCAGCGATGCGTATTTCGCCATCAGGTAATCGGCGGCACGCACCGCGCCTTCGCCCGGATTTGCCCAGGTTTCATTACGTACTTCTTGACGTCCTTTGGCGTAGCGGGGATCTTCCAGACACGCATCGATGAGTTCTTTGATGTTGTCCAAGTTTTCCATATTCAACTCTTGACCGATGCGGGGCAGAGCCGAGAACGTCCACAGACGGTGATCCAAGAACCACGCGTCGTAGGGTGCCAAATTGAAGTTCGGGTCGGTGTAGATCACCGGTTTGTCGTAAATCAACGAGAAGTCAAACACAACACCGGAGAAATCCGAGATGAGGATATCGCTGCGGCGTAACACCTCAAAATTATCCGTGTCGCGGTTCCATTCCAACTGATCGGATTCCGGATAGTCAGCCATCAGCTTATCCAGCATCTCTTTTTCGGATGCAAAGGATTGCGGGTGCGGACGAATGATCACGTGATAGCCGGTTTCCAACAGCTTGTCGATGATCTTACCGCCGTGAATGTTGAAAATAGCACTCGGACCCCAAGTCGGGGCAAGAAGAACGGTGCGGGGATGCTCCGGAGCGGGTCCGGTGGCGGCAAGACGGGTTGCCATCTCATCCATAAAGGGGATACCCACCATAACGAGTTCTTTTTGCGGCAGATCACGCTTTTCTTCCAGTTGGCGGATGTCCCGCTCCTGATGGTCACCGGCGATCATCAGCGCATCGTAGTAGTCGATACCAAACATACGGTAACGGGTAACTTCGCCCGCCGTATGGAAAATGTGAACGTAGTAATCCACGTTTTTAGACCGTTTCCACTGGTAAACGTCCAGTCCGGGGGTGGTGGAGAACAGAATGGTGGCGTTGAGAAAGTTCAGCTTGGAAAACGCTTTGTTTCCCGCGCCGATGAATTCTCCGCGCACGTGCTCGTACGGGTTGTTAAGACCCGGATCGTCGGGGGAGGCGGTCATATAGAGAACATCCATACCGCGACGGTCAAGTTCCCGACAAATGGGATCAAACACAGACCAGTAGCGCTTATCGTCAGAGAAGATTGCGATCGGTATTTTCTTTTCGCTGATTTGGGCTTTTCCGCCGCTTGCGGCAAAACGCAGTTTGATAAACAGCATCCGCAGCGAATAAACGGCGGCGCCGATCAAACCGAGCAGCACCGTAAAGAGCATACTGCCTGTTCCGGGATCAATGTACAAAAGCATAGAGGAACCTCCCCGTATAAAATGTTACGAACGATAAAAAAGAGCGCGTGACCGTCGCTCTTTTTTATCGTTATGAATGGTTTGATTACAGTTTTTTCATTTTCATTTTGCGTGCGATCAGGGTGAGCACCAACAACAGGATATACAGACAGCCGATGGTGACAAAGATCGCACCCCAGCCGAAACGCTCACGCACAAAGCCAAACACGGAGGCTTGGATGGCGGCGCCCATATATACAGCCCAGTCAAGCACGCCGACGACGGTGGAGGACAGAGCACGACCGCCCATATCGCCCGCAATCGCCCAAATAACGCCGGTTACCATACTGAAAACACCCACGACAAACAGCATCGCGGTGGCAGGTGCTTGCGTTTTGAACAACGGGAAGCAGATCATACCGATAAACGCTACCACGGATGCCAAGATCAGCATCGGTTCGCGTTTGCCCTTGAAGATTTTATCCGTTATGAAGGGGAACACAAACATCGCACAGGCTTGTCCCAAAGGCAACATGATATAGGTGAACATATCGTCTTTGAGCGTTAATCCCAGCGATTCCGTGAAATAGGTGGGGATCCACGTCAGCAAACCGTAACGACCGATGCCGGCGATTGCCGAGATCAAGCAGAACATAATGACCTTGGGTTCGCTGAATAACAGTTTGTAGGGGTAGAAGAAGCCGCGTTTCGCAAGCTCCGATTCCATTGCGGCATCGGCTTCGTCCAAAGACTTGTCCGCTTCCTCAAAAGGAGCAAGTCCCACATCTTCGGGCTTTTCCTTGAAGAAGAAAATGAAGGCGATCAGGATCAATACCATAGGAATGATGGGGAAACGGAAACCCGCACGCCACGTCCATTCCGGATTTAAGAGCAAGCACCAGTTAACAGTTAAATACGTTACTGCCTGGGCAACGCCGGAGAAGGCGGTGGCAAGGCCGGAAGCAAAGCCGCGTTTTTCCTTGGGCCACCATTTGTTGATAACGCCCACGCCGTTTGCCCATACCATTGCTTGGCAGAAACCGTTGAGCCCCCACAGAACGGCGATTACCCACAAATTGCTTTGGAAGGAGATCGCAACGTTCAAAACGGCAGAGGATACAACGCCGAAGATCATCAGCTTTTTATAGCCGAAGCGGGAGCCGAGGCGACCGCTGACCAGCTGACCGAAAGCGTAGCACCAGAACAGCGCGGAAGACACAACACCCAACGTGCCGAGATCGGACTGGAATTCCTGTTTCATCAACGGCAATACCAAGTTGATGTTTTGGCGACCGTTATAGAAGAACAGGTAGGTGAAACCGAAGCTGAGCAACATCAGCCACGCGTATTTTTTGAATTTGCGGAATTGTTCGGCAGTATAACCGTACGTGTGTTTTTCAGTCATAGTTTATCCCCCCGAACGATTAGGCGAAGAATTTAGCGTCGGCTTCGTCAAAAGGCAAGATCTCGGCGGTGACGCGAGCGTGGTCATCCAAATTGTCGATCTCGTCGATGTAGTAGTCGTCGTACGAGAAGGCGCGAACGTTCAAATCAGCGAAAATCTCGTTGAGAGCGTTTTCCGCGTAGCATTTGTTTTCGCCCTTTTCGATGAACTCGACTACCTTGGCGATCCAAGCGGCAGCGGTGGTTTTTTCCATCTTGTAGAACGGCTGGAACGCATAGCAATCCTCGTCAAAAATGTGAATGGAAACTTCCAGTAACTTGCCGTCTTTCACTCTACCCTTGAAATCCTTTTCGGGGAGCGCTTTTGTGAAGTTGACGGTGCCGGTGTTTTTCTCGTCACTTGCCAACACGTCGTGGAGAAGTTTGCGGTTGAACACCAAGTCGCCGTGGAAGAACAACAGATCGTCGTTCATATACTCACGCGCCAGGTACATCGAATAGATATAGTTGGTCTGATCATAAATATCGTTGCGTACAAACGTGAAGTTCAGTTCGGGGAAATCCGCCGCTTCGCCTTTGAGCTGATCCTCAAAGGGGCCCGTGGTGATGATGAAATCCGTGATACCTTCTGCACTGAGCAAGCGGATCTGACGGTGAAAAATGGTTTCGCCGTTTTTCAGAGGCGCCATTGACTTGTGGTGGTTCTTTGTGAAATCGCCCATGCGATTACCCAAACCGGAGTTAAAAATAACTGCTTTCATAGTAATGTTCCTCCTGCTGTGTTTATTTTATTAAAATGTCCAAGATACCTATCTTATTATACCAAATAAAATGAAAAAGTCAAATTTCCGTCACGTTTTTACAACGAGATCGGTTTGTTTGACCAGTGTTTTGAATTCTCGGGGTGTCATTTTTTTGTAGCGCTTAAAGGTTTTGGCAAAATAACTCAAATCGTTAAACCCGTTACGGAAGGCGGCTTCGGTAATGCTTGTACCGTTTTTGGCGATGTCGTAACAGGCGTGCTCGATGCGTTGCTCGTTGATATATTGTGTGATGGTTTGACCGGTTACGTGCTTGAAGATCTTGCAAAGATACTTGAAATTCAAATTAGAAATTTGAGAGAGTTTTTGCGAGCTGATGGGTTCTTTGAAATGGAGATTTATCCAATCCAAGACCGATCCGATCAGTTCGATCTGCCGATTGGATTGCGCGTGGTCGGAGGAGAGATACGCTTGCTCATACATCTGCGAAATCAGGGTGAACAGCAACCCGTACACCGACAATTCGTAATAAGGTTTTGCGCCGTTCATAGCGGCAAACAGCGCGGTTGCCGTGCGGTATACGTCCCCGTCTTTTGGAGAAAGAACGCTTTTGACGGTGACTTTGGACTGTATCATCGGAGAAATAAACGGTTTGGCAGGACCGTCTTGCTGCGGCAACAGCATATTCAGATCCACCACGACGCACTCGTAAACACAGTCGTTCGGTTGCCCGCGATGCAGACAACCACATTCGACAAAGACGATATCGTCTTTTTGGAGAGGAATTTCTACGTTGTTCAAATAGACGGTAAACGTCCCCGATAAAATGCGTATCATTTCAAATTCCCGATGCCAGTGCGCGTGCATAACGTAGCGGGGGTGCGCCTTGTCCACGTAATAGTACTCGATGGGAAACGCGGCGGTGCCGTGTTTGCGTTTCTCCATATAATTCATATAGTCCATAGAACACCTCAAAAGTGAATATCGTCATAGTTTCGGGTGAAAATCGTAAGAGTATTGTATCATAACGTTTGATATAATACAAGTAACGAATATGAAAGAGGTGACGGTTATGGCAGAAAGACGCTATGTAAACGAATATCCCGTTATCGGGATCCGCCCCGTGGTAGATGGCAGACGCGGTCCGTTGAAACTCCGTGAAAGCCTGGAGCCTCAAGTATGGGCGATGGCGAATGCCGCCAAGAAATTGTTTGAGGAAAATCTTTTTTATTCCAACGGTGAGCCGGTAAAGGTCATATTAGCGGACACCACGATCGGCCGCGTGCCCGAAACAGCCGCTTGTGCCGATAAGTTCAAAAAAGCGGGTGTGGATATCACCCTTTCCGTGACGCCTTGCTGGTGTTACGGCTCTGAAACGATGGATATGGATCCTCACACCATCAAAGGTGTGTGGGGCTTTAACGGTACCGAGCGACCGGGTGCGGTTTATCTGGCGGCGGTGCTGGCAGGTCACGCACAAAAGGGACTTCCCGCGTTCGGTATCTACGGTCACGAGGTACAGGACGTCGATATGGTGGACACCATTCCCGAAGACGTGAAAGAAAAGCTGTTGCGGTTTGGACGTGCGGCTGTTGCGGTGGCAACCATGCGCGGCAAGTCCTATCTGCAGATCGGCTCGCAGTGTATGGGTATTGCCGGCTCGATCATCGATCAGGATTTCATGGAAGATTACTTCGGTATGCGTGTGGAATCGGTCGATGAGGTGGAAATTCTCCGCCGAATGGAAGAAGGCATCTATAACGAGGAAGAGTATCAGAAAGCGCTCGCTTGGACCAAAGAACACTGCAAAGAGGGCAGGGACGATAATCCCGAATTCGTGAAATTCTCGCCCGAAGAAAAAGAAAAGCAGTGGGAATTCACCGTTAAGATGTATTGCATCATCAAAGACCTTATGGCGGGCAACAAAAACCTGCCCGAGGGTTGCGAAGAGGAAATGGTCGGTCACAACGCCATCGTCGGCGGCTTCCAAGGTCAACGGCAGTGGACGGACCATTGGCCCAACTGCGACTACCCCGAAGCGCTGTTAAGCTCGACGTTTGACTACGAGGGCGCCAGAGAGCCGTATACGCTGTCTACCGAAAACGACGTACTTAACGGTATGGGTATGCTCTTTATGAGATTGTTGACCCACCGTGCACAGATTTTCGCTGACGTGCGTACGTACTGGAGCACCGACGCTGTCAAGCGCGTGACGGATTATGAATTGGACGGCAAGGCAAAAGAGTCTGACGGTATTATCCATCTGTTGAACTCGGGTGCCGCTTGTCTGGATGCTTGCGGTGAATGCACCGACGAAAACGGTAACGCCATTATGAAGAAATGGTGGGAAGTCACCGACGAGGACATCAAGAAGATGACCGACGCTTGCTGCTGGTGCGAAGCGGGCTTCGACAACTTCCGCGGCGGCGGTTTCTCCAGCCACTATACCACCAAGGCGGAAATGCCCTGCACGATGATCCGACTGAATTTGGTGAAAGGGTTAGGTCCCGTTCTTCAGATCGCAGAGGGTTGGACGGTTAAGTTGCCCGATGAGGTTTCGGATACGCTGATGGAAAGAACTAACCCGACTTGGCCTTGCACGTGGTTTGCGCCTCGTTGCGACGGCAAAGAGGGCAGCCCCTTTAAGACCGCGTACGACGTGATGCAAAATTGGGGCGCCAACCACGGTGCGATCTCTTACGGTCATATCGGTGCGGATTTGATTACTCTCTGCTCGATGCTGCGTATCCCCGTTTGCATGCACAACGTACCCGAGGACGATATTTTCCGTCCCGCGTGCTGGAATGCATTCGGTATGGATAAAGAGGGACAGGATTACCGCGCTTGCCAAACCTACGGTCCGCTGTTCAAAAAATAAAATAGGGTTTGAGTCATAACAAAAAGCGAGGGGATTTCCCCTCGCTTTTTTTGTTGCATTACTTCAAATCGACAATTCCGTAGCCTCGGCTGTCTATGGAAATTGTTGTGCCATAGGGGGCAGACATTTCTGTCAACCTTTCAACAATCCCGTGCTGATCCGAGAATCTGGGGTTGCCGTTTCTCCACACCGGCTGGTCAAACTGCAGTTCAATAGGCATCAGTTCCAATTTGGTCAACATACCATCTTCCATTTCAAAATAAGGAATGACCGACTCCAGCATCCGGCGGTCACGCATCAAGCCTCGCGTATAGTTATTGCTGCGCTTGCAGAAAAATTCCCGCATTGTGCTGTCGCTGGTCAAGCCTTTGCTTGCAAACATCTCTTCCGGGGCAAAGGGAATGCATTCATTATGAATAACAAAATCACCCAAAGAATAAAAAATGGGACGGTTTTTGTAAATTTCAATCGGTCGCAGAAGGTGTGGCCCGTGACCGATTACCGCATGGGCACCGGCATCAATACATTTATGGGAAAACTCCTGCAAAAAGTCGGCGGGATTCTCTTTGCTATCACCGGACACCTCGTGGGAATGAATTGCAACCAGAATATGATCCGCCTGCATTTGCGCTTCGTAAATAGCCTTTTCCACCCGGGCCATGTCCTCGGGGTGGGGGTGTGTCACATAGCGGGTAGAGTCTCCTTGTTTAAACTGAAGTTCCTTGAGGACTGCGGTATCATCCGGCAGTGGAGGGAAATATCCTTCGGCGCGTTCAATATCTTTTTGGGCATTGATCTTACTAAGGGCGCTGATTTGCCGGATAACTTCCAGTTGTTCTTTTGTTACTTCCAAATGATCTTGAATACGCAGACCGTTTACACCGGGACGGCCCGGATATCTGCGGGACTGTCTTCCTGCCATGGCAGACTGGCTGATGTCCAAAGGTGTTCCCATAGTGGAAACCACCCCGATTAGTGCCACTCTGCCGCAAGGCGTTTCTAAATATGCAGGACTTGCTGCTTCATCTAAATTTGCACCAACACCGGCGTTTACAATACCCGCTGCATCCACATACTGTTTTGTTGCCATGAGACCGCCACGGTCAAAATCCATGGAGTGATTATTGGCAAAGCTCAACATATTAAATCCGTACGCTTTTACATCCTCTAAGATCTCGGGATCAGCGCGCAAATAGCTTCCTCCACCGAATTGATTGGCATAGTACTCTCCACGGTGCAGAGTGGTCTCCAGATTTACATAGCGAACATCAGCTTTGGTTAAATAATTGCTTATTTCAGAGAAACCAAGGCTGTTTTCGTGAATACGTCTTTGGACGAGCATATCACCTGCGACGGTAAATGTCATTTTCATAATTTTATTCCTCCGTTAGAAAGGCTGCAAGAATTTTTGCTCTGAGAGGGATGGATTCCGGAATGTCCGACGATCCCCGTAATATCGATTTGATATTTCAGAATTCCCTTTCTGGAAATGACCACTTCGTCTTTTTCAGATGTAATTGATCGCGCAGGCGAAGGTGCTTTTTATAGCCATGCTTTTTCAATGCTTTCATTGTTAGCAGGGCGATGGCAATGCCGCCTTTGCAGTCAATTGCACCCGGGGCAATGATCCGATCCTGTAGGCGCGTTACGGGATTTGCACCAAAAATGCCTTTTAAATCGGATCCATGACCACAGCTATCACTCCTTTCTATCATTATAGAAAAGAAGCAGGACTTTGTAAAAAATCGGTTTATATGTGCTTGCTATAACTTTTGCGATGTGCTAAAATGGAGTAGAGGTGATTTTTATGGATCTTCTGCAACTGCGATATTTTTATGACAGCGCAAACTATCTAAGTATTTCCAGGACTGCCGATAAATACGGTGTGCCGGCAACATCCGTTTCCGCATCCATCCGTCGGCTGGAAGAGGAACTGGGCTCCAAGCTCTTTGACCGAACACCCAACCGTATCGTTCTCAACAACCGAGGGAAGATCATGTGCGATTCTTTGAAACTGATTTTTGACGAAATGGATCGTATGCTCCAGGCGGTGTCCGGCACTGCGGATGACAATAAGGAAATCAAAATACTGGTCAAAGCGATCCGCGCACTGATCACGGATCAAGTGATTCAATACAAGAAAAAATATATCCATACCCGTTTTAAGCTGGTGGCGGATTTCACGGAAACCGACCTGAATGGTTATGATATTATCATCGATACCCAAAGCGATCGGTACACGGGCTATGATTCTGTAGAACTTGTCAATCAGCAAATTTTCTGTTATGTGCCTTCCAACAGTAGTTTATGTACACGTAGGTTTTCTCTGAAGGAACTGGCGCAAATGTCGTTTGTTTTGATGAGCCAATATGGAAATCACGGTAAAGTTTTTATCGAAGCGTGTAAAAATGCAGGCTTTACGCCGCACATTGTTGCGCAGGTGAACGATTCTGCCTGCTTCCGGAAAATGATTTCGTCGGGAATTGCTATTGGCGTAACCGGCAAATTCGGCGCAGCGGTGGAGGGCAATACGATCCTTGTTCCGTTGAATGTAACGGACTTTAAGCACGAACAAACCATCTGTATGTATTACAAGACAGAAGACAATCATGGCAACACAGCAAGGTTTGTATCCTTTCTTCGTGAGAATATCAAAAAAGAGGGAATCTATAGCGATTCCCTCTAACCCAAGTAAAGTGGCCAACGTTTTGAATTTTCAAAAGCCGGCAGTATAATTCTCCACAGTTTACAGATACTAACAGTACAAATTTGTAAAGCAAGGAGATTGATTTATATATGAAAGCAACAGGTATTGTTAGAAGAATTGACGACCTTGGGCGTGTTGTTATCCCGAAAGAAATTAGAAGAACTATGCGAATCCGTGAAGGAGAGCCTTCACTGACAACATTGACACCAATCGACAGGTTTTGCTTTGCGATACATAGTGTGGTGAATAGGTATAAATAAATAGCGGAGTGATTTCACTCCGCTAAAGTTTTACACAATTCCCAATGCGATTTCAACCACAAGGGCTACAATAACAACAAGTGCCGATATAATAAAACCATGTATCATAGGTTTGATTCCTGATTTTTTCATATCCTTAAACGATGTGTTAAGACCGATTGCGGCAAGGGCACAAACCATTAAAAATTTGCTCACCGATTTTGTTGTAGCAACTATTTCGGCAGGGATAGTAAATATACTTGCTACTATTGACATTGCTAAAAATCCTAAAATGAACCAGGGGAAAATTTT
>JAZQTM010000051.1:0-11638 GCA_045630765.1 Acutalibacteraceae bacterium
TTCACCGGTTGCGGTGAAGGAGTGGCGGCGCACGCGGTTTCCCTTATTGAACGCTGATTAGAATACCCAACGCCCCTGCGGCTCGAATGAGCGGCAGGCGCGTTTTGCGTTAATATTTACTGCCGACGATTTCGACCTTAAGCAGATTGGTACTGCCCGCAGTATCCAGCGGAATCCCCGCCGCGATCACCACGCGGTCACCGTCTGCCACCACATCGATCTGCTTGGCGCAGTCGATGGCGTGTTGCATCAAATCATCCGAGGTTTGCTGATACCGTGCCAACACCGGGTACACGCCCCAAGAAAGTGCCAACTGATGAAAGGTTTTCTCTATCGGTGTTGCCGCCACGATGGGGACAAGGGGACGGAACTTCGACATCCGCCTTGCCGTCTGTCCGTATTTGGTGAGCGCCAGTATCGCTTTGGCTTTCATATCGCGCGCGGTGGTACAAGCCGCGTCACATACGGCATTGGTGGTGTCGGTCGTGTCCAAATCGTAGCGAATCCCCTCGTACGCTCCCATTTGGAACGCATCCGTTTCCGCTTGCTCGGCGATCTTTGCCATGACCTTGACCGCCTCGATCGGATATTGCCCCGCCGCCGTTTCTCCCGACAGCATAACCGCCGAGGTCCCGTCAAAGACCGCGTTGGCAACGTCGGTGATTTCGGCGCGGGTAGGCGTGGGTGCCGTCACCATAGATTCCAGCATTTGCGTGGCGGTAATCACCATTTTCCCCGATTGATAACAGCGATGAATAAACCGCTTTTGCAAACCGGGCAACCGCTCGTATTCGATCTCAACACCCATATCCCCGCGTGCGATCATAATGCCATCGGCGTGGGCGAGGATCTCGTCAAAGTTCTCGACACCCTCAATGTTTTCGATCTTGGCAATGATGCGTACGGAATGTCCGCCGTGATAATCCAAAAATTTGCGCAGGGCGATCAAATCTTCTTTGTTTCGCGTAAAAGAAGCGGCAACAAAATCCACGTCTTGCTCGATACCAAACAGCAGATCTTCTTTATCTTGCTCGCTCAAATACGGGATTGCCAGCCGCACGTGCGGCACGTTGATGGATTTGTGGTTACGCAACACCCCGCCGTACACCACGCGACAATGAATGTCCGATTCCTCTATCGTTTCCACCGTCAAACGGATCTTTCCGTCGTCAATCAGGATCGTATCGCCCGCCTTGACTTGCCGAGGCAAGGCATCATAAGTGACGGAGGCGGCATGATCCGTTCCCTCAATTGCGCGGGATGTCAGAATAAACGGATCTCCCTCGCGGACGGTCACCGAACCATTCTCAAAATTGCGCAGACGGATCTCGGGACCCTTGGTATCCAGAAGAATGGCGACGGGCTGATTCATTTCCCGCCGCAGTTCTTTTACCATATGGATGCGTGCTTTGTGATCTTCGTGTGTGTTGTGGGAAAAATTCATACGCGCTACGTTCATACCGCAAGCGATCAGTTGACGTACGGTTTCCTTGTCGGTGGTTGCCGGTCCCAACGTACAGATGATTTTGGTTTTACGCATAAAAAACACATCCTCCTAAAAACGTATGATTAGTATACCGCCCTTTTGCAAAAAAAATAGTGTCACGTCGCTCTAAAAATAATTTGTTTGGTGCATAAAGCGACGACAGCGGTGAACACTACCATCAAAGTTAAGGAGGAATGACCGTGAAATATTCGGATGAATTTGAGAACGAAGAAGAAAAGAAGGGTACTTCGAAAGGGTTTTACGTCGCGCTTGCCGTGTGCTTGGTGGCGATCTGCGGTGTTGCCGTCACCACCTTTGTCGGGACCTTGCCGACCGATGAACCCGAAACGACGGATACGACCAAGAAGAGTACAACGGCAACGACGTCCGTGCAACAGGTCGTTATTCCCGCAACCGATATCAAGGACGATCGCACGACCACCGCGGCGCCCACCGCCACAACCACCGCAACCGAAAAAGCCGACGATCTGTTTGTGTTTCCCGTTTCCAACCGCGTGTTGCGCGCTTTCAGTAAAAACCACTATTTTTCCGAAACGTTAGGCGAATGGGTGACGCATAACGGCGTGGATTTTGAAGCATCGGAAGGTGATGCGGTAAAAGCGGCGGCGGATGGTAAAATCACCGCCATCCGTCAGGATGCGCTGTGGGGCGACGTCATCGAGATCACGCACGAAGGCAATCTGATCACGCGCTACTGCGGCGTGACGGCTGACGCGATAGCAGAAGGGCAATCCGTACAAGCGGGGGACACGATCGGCAAACTCTCCGCCGTTCCCGCAGAGGTATTGGACGGGGCACATCTGCATATGGAATTAGTAGTGAACGGAACGTACACCGATCCGCTGACACTTATCAAAGGCCGGACGGTAAC
Source organism: Acutalibacteraceae bacterium (assembly GCA_045630765.1). Classification (GTDB taxonomy): domain Bacteria; phylum Bacillota; class Clostridia; order Oscillospirales; family Acutalibacteraceae; genus RGIG3009. The sequence continues at coordinate 2,379 of JAZQTM010000051.1, forward strand.
GGTGACAACGGCGCCCGCCACCACAACGGCAAAAAAATAATCCCGCCCTCGGAAATCGCGTAAGCGAGCGGCAAGAAGGGCAAACAAAAAGCTGTGCAGGTTATCCTGCACAGCTTTTGTTTTTTTATATACCGAGTTCCTTTAGGATAGCGTTGGCAACGTGCTCTGCCAAGACCTCGTTCCCCTCGGGTGTGTGATGGAGATTATCCTCACATTTGTAATACCGCTCGTGTTGTTTGCAAACAGCATACAGATCGTTGACGGGGACGTTTTCCTCTTGCATCACTTCGCGTGCGGCATCGTTGAAATTCGATACCAACTCTTGCTCAAACGAAAACGTAACACCGGTACCGGTGTTATCCGGTCCCACTTCTCTGCCGGGAAGCGGTGTGGTGGTCGCAAAAACGACTTTCGCACCGGCGGCGCGGGATAACTTGATAATCTTTCGCAACCCGCTCTTGTACTCCTCAAGCGAAATCATGGGCTCACCCAAATACGGCATTAACGTCATATCCCAGTATCCGCTGTTAAAATGTACCAAATCGAACGTTTTGCCGTGTACGGACAGCAGATTCATCAAGTGTCGAAGATTGTTGTAGACGAACTTACCGTTTTCGCCCTCAAATACGACGACTTCGCACTTGCCGGCCAGTTTTTCTTTGACGATCGGCGCATACCACGCCTTGATGGAATCGCCGAGTAAAGCTACTTTTTTCATCAGTGATACTCTCCTATCAGGTTTTACTAAATTTCATTACCAACGAATGGGGGAGAAGCTTGCACAGTACGCGGTAGAACTTATACAGCAGTCGATTGGTGTACCATCTTTTGCCGCGCAGTAATCGTGCGAGCGATTTTTCGGCAACGATTGCGGGATGGCAATAAGGGAGCGTTTCAAAGGTGCGCGACCGACCGACAATGTCGGCGACCTCGAGGAAATTCGTTGCCATCGGTCCGGGACACACGGTAAGCACCGTGATTCCCCGCGGGCGGAGTTCCTCACCGAGCGATTTGGAAAACGCGGATACGTACGCTTTGGTAGCGGAATAGACCGTCATACGCGGTGTCGGTGCAAACGAGGCGATCGAACTGACGTTGAGAATGGCGGAGCCCTTCTCCATAAAGGGGAGCGACAGTACCGTGACAGCTGTCAGAGCGCGGCAGTTGAGATCGACCATAGCGGTTTGTTCGGCGCAGTTTGCCTCGGCAACAAGGCCGAGTTTTCCGCAACCCGCGTTGTTGATAAGCAGTGCGATCTGCGGCTTTGCCGCTTCCAACTCGCGCTGATAGGTTTCAAAACTGTTCGTGTCCGTCAGATCAAGCGGCAGGCAACGAATGCGATGCCCCGCAAACCGCGAAGCGAGCATTTCCAATTTTTCAAGACGACGGGCAACCAACCAAATCTCCTCAACGTCAGGCATTTGGCTGATGACTTGCTTGAGATATTCTTCGCCGAGTCCGCAAGACGCACCCGTGATAACGACCGTTTTCATATCGTCAACTCCTTTATCGTTTTTATCAGTGTAGCACATCTTTCGAAATACCTCAACAATTTTCTTGCAGAACGTAAAATCGGGTATTCCATTTTGAAAAGAACTATGATACAATAAATCTAATATTGGGGAATTGTGAGGTTTTATAGTATGCAGCAGCCGATTACCGATGCCGAATCCCCTCGTTTGGAGGAGGATCGCATCATTGGGCGCAACGCCGTATTGGAGGCGCTTCGTTCCGGCCGTACGCTGGACAGCCTTTGGATCGCCAAGGGTGAGCGTGGCGGCAGCATCGGTCTGATTCGCGGTTTATGCCGCGAGCAGGGGATTCCGATAAAAGAAACGGATATCCGCAAACTGACGGCTGTCGGCGGCGCGAACCATCAAGGTGTTATCGCGTTTGCCGCTTGCAAGGAGTATGCCTCACTCGACGACGTGTTCCGCCGTGCGGAGGAACAAAACGAGCCGTTATTCGTGATCGTGTGTGACGAGCTGGAGGATGCGCATAATTTGGGTGCCATCTTGCGTAGCGCGGAAGCGGCAGGTTGTCACGGTGTCATCATCCCCAAACGACGCGCCGTGGGGCTCACCGGCACGGTGTATAAGACTTCGGCGGGCGCAGTGGAATATATGCCCGTTGTGCGCGTATCCAACCTCACCGAAACACTGAAAACGCTCAAAAAGCGCGGCGTGTGGGTGTACGGTATGGATATGGACGGTGAAACGTGGTGTCAGACCGATTTTTCGGGCGCCGTCGCTTTGGTGGTCGGCTCGGAGGGGCACGGTATGAGCCGTCTTGTGAAAGAACAATGCGATCAAATCGTGTCGTTGCCCATGCGCGGCAAGATCAACTCGTTAAATGCATCGGTGGCGTGCGGTATTATGGTGTATGAAGTAGCACGTCAGCGTCTTGGCTTGAAATGACAGAGGATAGGGTGATTGTGATGAAAAAAGAACAAACCGCACCCCTGCACGAAACGGAAACGGAGCACGTCAACACGACGGAGTTCCCGACGGTAGTGGCGGTGGAACCGGAATATCGGGAGGAAAAAGCCCCCGTTGCGGCGCACGCCAAGAAAAAACGCGGACTGTTCAGAAGCCGCTCCAAAGCAAAAGCAGAGCCTAAGGAGCAGGTGGAAGAGCCGTCTGAAATTGTGGAAGATGCCGAGGAAGACGTCAAGGTGTTTTCTGACGACGGCGTGGACGATACCCGCGAAGTATCGGTTTCGCAAAAAACACGCGTGTTGGATGCCGAAGAAGACGAAAACGAGGATCAAGAATCGGCGGCTCAGATGATGCTGGACGGCTTTGAAAGCGAAGAACAGCTCGAAGAGGGCAAGGACGAGGCGCTGCGCCGTATCCGCCAGGAGAAGATTCAGGACTTCTCCCAAAAGCGTGAGGAACACGAGCGCGCCGAAGCCGAGCAAGCGGCAGAACAGACGGAGGAGGGCGAGGTCGTCTATCCCGAAACCCCGTCCGAGCAACCCGAAGCGGAATCGCCGAAGGAGGAACTCACCACCCGCCAGCAGATCGGCGCTATGCGTCAAAAACTGCAAACGGCACAGCGCAAAGCCAATGCGTCGCTGTTCGTGACGGGCGTGGCGGAGATCATTCTGTTTTTCATCGCGGTGCTGTCTTTTGCATCTCCCGCCGTTTCGATGAATCCGATTGCATATTTGATTATCCATTTGGTCTTATTTGCGGTGATGCTGTTTGAAACGCGTTCGCGCGTGGCGGCAGGTTTCTCTCGCTTGTTTTCCAAAACGGTCACTGCCGAAAGCGGTGTCGCTTTGGCAGCGGTGTTAACGCTGATACACACGGTATTGCAATTCTTCAACACGGATGCGGTTGCGGACGGCACCGTACCGATCTTGACCGCTGTTGCGGGCTTGTCGCTGCTGTTGATGCAGATAGCCGACAAACTGGAAGCGGATCGCATCAGCCGTAACTTTGCTTTGGCGGTAGCACAGGGCGAAAAGTTCACGGCAAAACGTATTGAGGATAGCGGTTTGGCGGAAGAGATCGGACGTCCTGCCGTCGCGTTGGGTGAACCGCGCGTGACCTATTTTCGTAAAACGGAGTTTTCGTCCGACTACCTCAAAAACGCCGAGGACGCGCAGTGCGCCGGTGGGTTGATGCGGTGGTATCTCCCGCTCGTAGCAGCCGTTTCCTTGCTTGCTGCGTTGGTGTACCTGATCGTCAACGGTCTTACCGCGTGGTTGCTTGCCGTTACCTTGTTGTGCGCGATGGTAGCGCTGTCGGCACCGGTACTGGTGTTGTTATCTTTGCGCTTTGCGCTGTCGGCTGCATCGGGCGACTTGCGCAAAAAGGCGACGGCAGTCGTCGGTTATCGCGCTGTTGAGGAATACGGTTCCTCTCACGCCGTTGCACTGGATGCTATTGATTTATTCCCCGAAACTGCCGTTTTGCTTCATGGTATCAAGACCTTCTCGGGTACGCGTATTGACGAAGCAATTTTGGATGCCGCTTCGGTTTCCATTCGCGCGGGCGGTCCGCTGTCGCACGTTTTCCGCCGTATGATCATAAACAAGGTGGATATGCTTCACGAGGTCGACACGTTGGTATATGAGCAGGATATGGGCTTGTCCGGTTGGGTAAGCGGTCGTCGTGTGTTGATCGGTAACCGCAAACTTCTCGACAACCACGGCATTGACATTCCGTCCAAAGACTATGAAGAACGCTATGCCAAGGACGGCCGCCAGTTGGTGTATTTGTCTATCGCGGGTGAACTGTCCGCGATGTTCGTCGTCAGTTATATTGCGGATCCCAAGATGAAAAAGATCCTGACGGATCTTACGCATCGTCGCATTACGTTGTTGGTGCGCACCTGCGACCCGAACATTACCGAATCCTTGATCGCGTCCACCTTTGGCCTTAACGGCTTCTACGTGGAACTGCTCGGCGCCCCCGCAGGGCGGTCTTTCGAAGCACTGGTGGACGGCGTATCCGAACAGGAGTCTGCCGGTATCGTGTCCACGGGCGGCGTTGACAGCATGATGGAAGCAATGGCAAAATGCCGTCGCTTGCGCACCGGTGTACGGTGGTTTACCGCCGTTCAAGCGGTGATCGGTATTCTCGGTGTCGCACTGGCTGCGGGAATGGCGTTCGCCAGTGGTGTACTCATCCCGCCGCTGTATGCCGTGGAGTTCCTTGCCATCACCTCGCTCGTGTCAGCGGGTGCCGCTTTCCTTGCGGGAAAATCTTAATTTCCGTCATTTCCAACAAATTATCCCCTCTGCATTTATGCAGAGGGGATTTTTTTGCGTTTTGCTATAATTGTGGTTGAAATCTCCGTTTTTATAGGTTATAATTATCAAAGAACAATCATACATGTAGAATGTTTTTGTGTATTATTGCTCAATTTTTGTCAAAAGCCCTCGGTTGGCGTCTTGATAATCGAGGATATGAAAGGAGAGTCCAACTTTTGAAACAGTATGATGCAAAGCACATCCGCAACGTCACGCTTGTCGGTCACGCAGGCTCGGGAAAGACCTCGCTCGCAGAAGCGATCGCCTATGCCACAGGGTTAACGGATCGTTTGGGTAAGGTAGCAGACGGTAATACCATTTGCGATTTTGATCCCGAAGAGATTAAACGCGGCGCCTCGGTGTCGCTGTCGCTGTTGCCGGTAGAATGGAAGGATACCAAGATCAACTTGTTGGATGCTCCGGGTTCGTTTGATTTCGCGGGCGGTATGAGCGAGGGTATACGTGCGGCAGGCAGTGCGGTCATCGTGATCTCCGGTAAGAGCGGCATCACGGTCGGCGCGCAAAAGGCGCTGGCGGCAGCACGTAAAAAAGGCATCGCGCAATTGTTGTTTGTCAACAAGTTAGACAGCGAGCACGCGGATTTCTACAAAGTTTTTGAAGATATGAAAGCAACGTTCGGACCGACCGTCTGTCCGTTGGTCGTGCCGTTTGTCGAAAACCACAAGGTTACTTGCTACGTCAATATTTTGGAATACAAGGCGTATACATACAAAGACGGTAAAGCCACCGAATGTCCGTTGCCCGATATGGGACACCGTTTGGACGGCTTACGCACCGCAATCTACGAAGCGGTTGCCGAAACCAGCGAAGAATTGATGGAAAAATACTTCTCGGGTATCGATTTCACACCGGACGAACTCATTATGGGACTCGCTACGGGCGTTCGCCGCGGTGAGATTTGTCCGGTATACTGCGGCTCGTCGCAGATGCTCGAAGGCATCGACCAGTTGCTTAACGGCTTAATGTGGCTTGCCCCGTGGGCGGAAACCGTCGCGGGTGAAACGGGACTTGATCCCAACGGTGAGGAAGTCAAGCTGACGGTCAATGAGCAAGCGCAAACTGCCGCGATCGTCTTTAAGACGGTGGTGGATCCGTTTGTCGGCAAACTCTTATACTTCAAAGTTATCAGCGGTAAAATGACAGCGGATTCCACGATGCTCAATATGCGTACCGGCACCACCGAAAAACTCGGCAAGTTGTTTATGGTACGCGGCAAGCGGCAAGAGGAAGTCCCCTGCGTGGTAGCGGGTGACATCGGTGCGGTTGCGAAACTTGCGGTCACCAACACAGGCGATACGCTGTGTGCGCCGGTTCGCCCCGTGATCCTACCCGGTGTTAATTTTGAATCGCCCTCCTTGTCGATGGCGGTGTATGCCAAGAACAAGGGCGACGAAGAAAAAATTGTGGCGGGCTTAAACCGATTGATAGAAGAGGATCCCACCATTTCGTTGGAACTCAACAGCGAAACCCGCGAGCAAGTGTTGTCAGGTCTCGGCGAGCAGCATTTGGACGTGACGATCTCCAAACTCAAAGCCAAATTCGGTGTAGACGTCGTGCTCAAAGCGCCTAAAGTACCGTATCGCGAAACCATTCGAGGCAAGGTCAAGGTGCAAGGTCGCCATAAGAAACAATCGGGCGGTCACGGTCAGTTCGGTGACGTGTGGATCGAGTTTGAGCCTTGTGACAGCGAAGATCTCGTTTTCGAGGAAACCGTGTTCGGTGGTTCGGTACCGAAAAACTATTTCCCTGCGGTCGAGAAAGGGCTCCGCGACAGCGCCAAGCACGGTGTATTGGCGGGCTTCCCGTTGGTCGGCGTGAAAGCCACCTTGGTGGACGGCTCGTATCATCCGGTCGATTCGTCCGAAATGGCGTTTAAGACGGCGGCTTCGCTCGCGTATAAAGAGGGTATCGCCAAAGCCTCACCGGTATTGCTCGAGCCGATCAGCACCGTGTATGCGTACGTGCCGAACGATACCACCGGCGATATTATGGGCGACATCAATAAGCGCCGCGGTCGCGTGTTGGGTATGAATCCGTCGGATGAACCCAATATGACCTGCGTATCGGCAGAGGTGCCGATGGCGGAGATGGCGGATTATTCCAAGATGCTGCGTTCCACCACGCAAGGACGCGGTCATTTCACCCAAAGCTTCGCACGCTACGAGGAAGCACCCATGAACGTGGCGAAGAAGATTATGGACGAGTATCACGTAGAAGAGGAATAACGGTAAAAAAGGCGGCTTTTTGAGCCGCCTTTTTCGTTTTTCTCTCAAATAATGCTTGCAAAACGGCGCAAGATGGGGTAGAATAATCGTAGTATGTATATATGGAGGATTTTGAAATGATTTCTGCAGGTGATTTTCGTAACGGCGTCACATTTGAAATGGACGGCAACGTGTATCAGATCGTTGAATTCCAGCACGTAAAACCCGGTAAGGGCGCTGCGTTTGTGCGTACCAAGATCCGCAACGTGATCGCGGGTACCGTCGTGGAGCGTACCTTTAACCCCAGTGATAAATACCCGACCGCGTTCGTTGAGAGAAAGGAAATGGAATATTCCTACAACGACGGCGATCTGTACTATTTCATGGATCTCGAATCCTATGAGATGATCCCGCTCAACAGCGACATTTTGTCGGATAACTTCAAGTTTGTCAAAGAGAATATGGTCTGCAAAGTAATGTCCTACAAGGGCAAGGTTTTCGGTGTTGAGCCGCCGAACTTTGTTGAGCTGCAGGTCACCAAGACCGATCCCGGCTTCAAGGGTGATACGGCTACCAACGCCACCAAACCCGCTACGCTGGAGACCGGCGCTGAGATCCGCGTGCCGTTGTTCATCGACGAGGGCGAAATGATCCGTGTGGATACCCGCGTTGGCGAGTATATGGAGCGCGCATAAATCGTAGCGTAAAACATATTCTATTTTAGAGCAGGAGGTACTGTACAATGACGATTACGGAAAAAGTTGCGTACTTGAAAGGCTTGCTGGAAGGTCTCGGCGTTGACGCTGACTCCAAGGAAGGCAAGATCTGGAAAGCGGTTATGGATGTTCTGGCGGATGTTGCGATCAGCATCGAAGATCTGGAAGCTACCGTCGAGGAGATGGGCGAGCAGGTCGATACCATCGATGAGGATCTGGACGCGCTGGAAACCGATTATTATGACGATGAGGACTGCGATTGCGATTGCTGCGACGACGAGTTCTACGAGATCACCTGCCCGAACTGCGATGAGGAGTTCGGCGTGGATGAGGAAACCTTGTTAGACGGCGGCGTGGAATGCCCGAACTGCGGCGAGCATCTGGAGTTCGATTTGAGCGACTGCTGCGACGACGATTGCGACTGCGGTTGCTGCGACGACGAATAAAAAACTAAAAAAACGCGAGGCATTTTCGCCTCGCGTTTTTTCTTGCACAAAAAAAGAGCGGATGCCGAAGCATCCGCTCTTTTTGGTTTTGTTTAGACGATACCTTGTGCCATCATCGCGTCGGCAACCTTCTGGAAGCCCGCGATATTCGCACCGGCAATCAAATCGCCCTTCATGCCGTATTTTTCAGCGGCATCGAAGGAAGCCTTGTAGATGTTCGCCATGATCTGACGAAGCTTGGCATCGACTTCTTCAGCCGTCCAGGAATAACGCATGGAGTTCTGGCTCATTTCCAAACCGGATACCGCCACGCCGCCGGCGTTGACAGCCTTGGACGGTGCGATGATCGTGTTGTTCTTCTTGAGCAGTGCCACTGCATCTTCGGTGGTGGGCATATTGGCAACCTCAACGTAATACTTCACACCGTTCTTCACGATGTTCTCAGCATCCTCAAGGCGAACTTCGTTCTGCGTTGCGCAGGGCATCACGATGTCAACCTTCTGCTCCCACGGCTTTTTGCCTTCGAAATAGGCAACGCCGAACTTGTCGGCATAATCCTTTACTTTGTCGTGACCGGAAGCACGCATCTCCAACATATAGTTGATCTTTTCCTCGGTGCAGATGCCGTCCGGATCGTATACGTAACCGTCAGGACCCGAGATGGTGACGACTTTACCGCCGAGCTCGGTTACCTTTTTCACAGTACCCCAAGCAACGTTACCGAAACCGGACACCGCGAAGGTCTTGCCCTTAATGTCGTCGCCGAAGGACTTGAGCATTTCCACAACGTAGTAAACAGCGCCGAAACCGGTAGCCTCGGGACGGATCAGCGAACCGCCGTAAGCGATGCCCTTGCCCGTCAACACGCCTTCGTAGCGGTTGACCAAACGCTTGTACTGACCGAACAGATACCCGACCTCACGAGCGCCGACACCGATATCACCGGCGGGAACGTCTGTATCCGGACCGATGTGACGGAACATTTCGCTCATAAAGCTCTGGCAGAATGCCATGATCTCATTATCCGACTTGCCTCTGGGGTCGAAATCCGAGCCGCCCTTTGCACCGCCGATAGGAAGACCTGTCAAGCTGTTTTTAAATGTCTGTTCAA
>JAZQTM010000052.1:0-3637 GCA_045630765.1 Acutalibacteraceae bacterium
CTGCGTGGTATTGTGCGGATTGCGGCGAGATGATCGTTGCGAAAGAGGCGCCCGCAACGTGTCCGAAATGCGGTAGCGGAGCGCTCACACAGGATCCCGACACGCTGGATACCTGGTTCTCCTCGGCATTGTGGCCGTTCTCGACGCTCGGCTGGCCGAACGAGGATAGTGCGGATCTGAAATATTTCTATCCTACCGATACGCTGGTGACCGGATACGATATTATCGGATTCTGGGTTAGCCGTATGATCTTCTCGGGATTGGCGTACACGGATAAAGCACCGTTCCATACGGTGTTGATTCACGGTTTGGTGCGTGACGCGCAAGGTCGCAAGATGTCGAAATCGCTCGGCAACGGCGTGGATCCGCTGGAGATCATCGATCAATACGGTGCGGATGCGCTGCGCTTTATGCTCGCGACCGGTAACAGCCCCGGAAACGATATGCGCTTTATGAGCGACAAGGTAGAGTCTTCGCGTAACTTTGCGAACAAGCTGTGGAACGCGGCGCGTTTTATCTTGATGAATATCGGTGACGAGTCTGTGGAACTGTCCTTGCCCGCCGAGTTGACGCTTGAGGATAAGTGGATCGTTTCGCGCTTTAACACACTTGTCCGCGCGGTGACGGAAAACTTGGATAAATACGAGCTTGGCATTGCGGTGCAGAAGCTTTACGATTTCATTTGGGATAATTTCTGCGACTGGTATATTGAGTTGTGCAAGGGTCGTTTGCAGGGCGAAAACGCGGCTGCAGCGCGTCAGGTACTGGTGTACGTGATGACCGGTATGCTCAAACTGTTGCATCCGTTTATGCCGTTTGTGACCGAGGAAATCTGGCAGTCGTTGCCGCACGAGGGCGACGCGTTGATGATTGCTTCGTGGCCGGTATACGACGAGGCACTGTCTTTCCCGTCGGAAGAAAAAGAAATGGAACGCATCATGGAAGCAATCGGCGCGATTCGTAATCGCCGCGGCGAAATGAACGTACCGCCGTCCCGCAAGGCTCAGATCTTTGTGGAAACGGCTTTTGCCGATACTTTCAAGAAAGGCGTACCGTTCTTCCTGCGACTTGCGTCCGCGTCTGAGGTGACGGTGGGCGATGCGTTCGAAGTTGAGGGTGCTGTCAGCATTGTCACGGCAGATGCCACCATCAAGATCCCGATGGCGGAACTGGTGGATATGCAGGCGGAAAGAGCGCGACTCACCAAAGAAAAGGAAACTGCGCAAAAGCAGCTTGACGGTGTGATGGCACGGTTGTCAAATCCGTCGTTTACCGATAAAGCGCCCGAAGCAGTGGTGCAGACCGCACGCGATCAAGCGGCACGCTTGCAAGAGAAGATTGCGCTCTTGGAACAGAGCATGGCGCAGTTGGGATAAGTCTATGAAATTTACGGAAACGTATCGCATTTCTTCACACGATCTGGCGCACAATAATCGTATGCGACCGTCGGCAGTGTTGCGGTATATGATGGAAACCGCGAATCGCAATATGTACGTGCAAAAGCCGTCATACAGCGAACTGCTTCGACAGGGGTATGCGTTTTTGGTTGGACGCACGCATTTATGCATTTACGGTGACGTGCAAGCGTACGATACCGTTACGGTCGAAACGTGGGCCATTCCCGAAAAAGGTGCCTCGTTTGATCGTTGTTATCGTTTGCTGAAAGATGAAAAAGTCGTCGCGGAAGCGTATTGCGTGTTCGGGCTTTTGAATCTGAACACCAAAAAACTGTGCCGCGCGGGCGACGTAGAGCTTTCGTATTATACCGACGAGCCGCTCCCGCTTTCCACGCGGTTTCGGTTGCCGGAATGTGAGATGTCTGTGGTTGGCGAGCGGGAAATCCGTTATGCTGACACCGATTGCAACGCGCATATGAATAACACCAATTACCCGGATATGCTGTGTGATTTTATTCCCGAAATCGACAGCGTGCGCGTGAGCGACGTGCAGATTCAGTTTGTCAGCGAAGCGCCACTCGGTGAGCGGTTGACCATCAAAATGGGACGGTGCGAGGAGGCGGACAAAACGGTGTTCGCGTTTGAGACCGTGCGTGTTGACGGAACGGTAAATATCCGCGCGTTGATTGAAACGAAAGCGGCAGAGCCGTCAGATGGGTTTTGATGGTTTACGGTAAATTTTCTTGACACAAAAAAGACGTCGTACTATAATAATTTTTATTCTGAAACCTTTGAGGAGGAATCCGTATGGACAACAACAGAAGACCCGAAACGATGGAGCGCATTACCACTCCGGAATTGGCAAAAAGCTTTATTGACGAGCAAATCGCGGCAGTTCGCGCACAAGTAGGCGATAAGAAAGTGCTTTTGGCACTGTCCGGTGGTGTGGATTCGTCGGTCGTAGCGGCGTTGTTGATCAAAGCGATCGGCAAGCAGTTGGTTTGCGTGCACGTGAACCACGGCTTGATGCGCAAGAATGAGTCGGAAAACGTTATCAAGTTGTTTGAGGGCGAATTGGATGCAAACTTGATTTACGTGGATGCGACCGATCGGTTCCTCGATTTGTTGGCAGGCGTTGCCGAGCCCGAGAAAAAGCGCAAGATCATCGGCGCGGAGTTTATCAACGTGTTTGCGGATGAGGCGCGTAAATTAGAAGATATTACGTTCCTGGCTCAAGGAACCATTTATCCCGATATTTTGGAAAGCATCAAGCAGGCAGAGGGTAAAAAGGCGGTCAAGTCGCACCATAACGTGGGCGGTTTGCCGGAGGATCTGCAGTTTGAGTTGGTTGAGCCCATCAAGTTGTTGTTCAAAGACGAAGTTCGCGTGGTTGGTGAAGCGCTCGGCTTGCCGCACAGCATGGTGTATCGTCAACCGTTCCCGGGTCCTGGTCTGGGTGTGCGTTGCCTCGGTGCCATTACTCGCGATCGTTTGCACGCACTGCGCGAGGCGGATGCGATCCTGCGCGAGGAGTTTGACAAAAACGGTCTTGCCGGTAAGGTGTGGCAGTACTTTGTGGTGGTGCCGGACATCAAGAGCGTCGGTGTGAAAGACGAAAGCCGTTACGAGGGCTGGCCGGCAATCATCCGCGCGGTGAACACCACCGATGCGATGAGCGCGACCATCGAAGAGATCCCGTATGCGCTTCTTCATCACATCACCGATCGCATCACACACGAGGTTGAGGGTATCAACCGCGTGTTGTACGATCTGACGCCGAAGCCGATTGGCACGATCGAGTGGGAATAATACCAAAAACGCTGAAAACCCGCATAAGCACTGGGTTTTTGAGGTTCCTGAAAGCCTCGTGGCAACGTTTTGGCAACATCTGAAAATTATTCATAAATAAAATTAAGAGCTATTAGATTTTAGTTTGAAATCTAATAGCTCTTTTTTTGTTGCTCAAATTACATATCTTTGAGTTTGTCTTTGAAGGTTTCGACCATCGCATCACTAAATTGTTGAGAAGGAACCTTTTTCCAATTCTGTGTGGTATCGTACTCCGGATAATTATATCGCCATTCGTCGTATGCGTCCTCACTGATCTCACCGGACTTATATTTATTTGCCTGCTCTTTCCAAGCAGCAAGGATTTTTGAAAGTTCTTCGGTATTTTGTCCTTTGTCGTTTTTAATTTTAAGGCATACCTCGCCATCGGGTGTTTCTTAAGTCGGAGGCCA
>JAZQTM010000053.1:0-39890 GCA_045630765.1 Acutalibacteraceae bacterium
CTCCGGCTATTGCATACACAATAACCCGAGCTCACTCGGACACCTAATCCGGCTTTTCGGCGCTACGGCGCACAGCCTCCGGTGACGTATTTTTTTAGTATTATAACGGCAAAAGCGCGAAATGTCAATGGGAAAGCAGAGCAGAGCGTAACTGCTCTGCTCGGCTGAGTGTTGTAAAGTTGCGAGATCTATAGTTCAAGTATCCGTTTTTCAATCTCAGCAATAACTGTTTTAAAAGCCTCGTCGCTTTTACCTGTTGGGTCGGGCAGGTTCCAATTAGCGTCAAAAGCTCTGCCGATATAGGGGCAATCGACATCGCAACCCATAGAAATAACCACATCGGGTGTAGGAATTTTATCAATAGTCTTGCTATACTGTGTCTGCTCCATATCAATGCTGTAGATAGCTTTCATCAATCTTACGGCCTCCCCGTTTATCTGCGGTTTTGTTTCGCTGCCTGCTGAATAAAAATCATACTTGTCACCTAGAAAGTGTTTGCCAAGAGCTTCAGCAATCTGACTGCGACAAGAATTATGCACGCAGAGAAAGGCTATCTTCTTTTTCATCGAAACGGGCACCTCTCTTTAATGCATTGGTTATTCAGTGCCGAATGGGTGCATTTGATTTCATCAAGCTCCATTTCTACGCCAAAATTCTCTTGCACAAACTTTACCGCTTGCGTTATGGCGAGGTAAGAATCTCGTTTACAGCAACGCGGACCGCCCGCTTCGCCGATAGCACCAAGGGCGGCTGATGTCATTTTGTTTGATAATCCCCACGACTCGTTTGCGAGGGGTGTTGCGCCCGTTATGATGGACACAAACATACCGGCACTTATACCCGCACCGCAGGCTCCCCAAAAACCACAAGCGCCACCCGGGACTTTTTTGCCGCGAGATTGCATTTCCACGAGGGCTTTTTCGAGGTCAATTTCGCCGCCCGCGTTCTTATATGCGGTAAGTAAGGCAGAGCCGACCATAACGTGATGCTCGGGACCGTGCATATGGCAGAAATCGAGTGCCATCAGCTTTTGCAGAATATGAATAGGATTTTTGGATGTTTCGGCAAGACAGATGCCTAGAATCGTATCCATACCGCCTGTGTGGCAGGAATCACACACATAGTGCCCCTGCTTACACATTGTCTTGCTTTGCTCCTTTTTATGACACAAAGCACACTCGACTTCAATATCCTTTTCTAAATACATAAGCGGTGCACCGCAGATTAAACATTCGTCTTTCATAATTAACCTCATCCAAATTCTTGATTTGCGAATTGATTATACCACAGGCGCAACAACTTTTCAACGCAGACAAAAAATACCCACTCAATTTGAGTGGGCAAAAAATAAAACTTGACGAACCAGTGGTGGAGATAAGCGGGATCGAACCGCTGACCTCTTGAATGCCATTCAAGCGCTCTCCTGAACCACGCAAAACAACCCCCCGAGTATTCATACTCGGGGGGGTTACATTACAAAACAGTATAGCAATCAGTGAAAGATTATAGGTGAAAAGCAGTGAAGGATGAAAAAGGCCACAACTTTACTTTCTAAATGATAACTTCATTAGTGGATAACCCTTAATCATATTGCAAACAAAATACTTGCTCCCAAACTAACTAATGAAAGGAATGCAAAAGCACACAAAGACGCAAGACAACCTGATGAGTTCTCTTTGTCGGGAAGCATCCGCGATCTTTCTTCGTTATCCGCTGCCACTGATTCTGATGTTGAGCAGGGTGCTGCCGATTGTGTTGTTGAATCGGTATCCGAGAACGGGTCTTTCCCGTCTCTTCTCATCATCCAAACTAACGCCTCGTGAGAAAGTACATAGCTTAAACTACTAAATCCCTCGCCATCTAAGAGAGGATGTTCATTAAAAGATGCAAGCAATTCAATTGCCCCATTGTAAAAAGGGAAAATATAACTTAAATTAATTAAAAATTCACCTATACGAAACAAACTGATTCTGGCAGCCGTCTCCGTCCGAAAAGATTCAATTAATTTAACAATATTGGAAACTAGTCGCATTATAGCATCAAGATAATACTCCATTTTCGCCTCATAGTATAATTTCGACGAAGAGTCAAGGGTTTTCGAAAGCAAAATTACGGATCTGCAAACTTCTCGTGAAAGATACTCATTCCAAGAAAAGATATTTTGAGTTGCAGAAAAATCCAACATCAAAGCGCAAGCATAATAAAAGAAAAAATCCGGTTGATCGGTAACGCTTTGAAAATAGGTGTTACGCATCGGCACAAGGAACTCCCGCATAGAGCCTTCTTCCACGCAACGATTGAAATCAGCTTCAATCTCTTTTGTGTTAAGAGTACCATCCTCCAATGAGCAATATTTAGCCGGCATTAAAGTAACACTGCGGCGATCGGTATATATATGTCCACTTGATAGGCATGGATATTTCTTGCATTCTACATCATAGCGTTCAAATTTAATTGGTTCGAATTCTTCTTCTCCGAAAATCCCTAAATATTCATTCAGTTCCTCGTTGATCGGCTTCAAAGCTGGAAAATCATTGAAAAACAATTGATGCCATTGACTAATCTTGAAATGAATACAAACAACCAGGCCATGAAACGCTCCCATATTTTTATGGGTAAGGGCTTCAAGAGCCAACCCAATATAATCCATGTAAGATGTTGTCTCTCTGTTAGATCCCCAATAAAGAGCAT
Source organism: Acutalibacteraceae bacterium (assembly GCA_045630765.1). Classification (GTDB taxonomy): domain Bacteria; phylum Bacillota; class Clostridia; order Oscillospirales; family Acutalibacteraceae; genus RGIG3009. The sequence continues at coordinate 2,692 of JAZQTM010000053.1, forward strand.
CCACATCATCTTCATATTGTTTTCTTTCAGATGAATAAGCTTTTCTCCACTCAAAAATTATATCGTTTGCCCTGTCTAAATTGGCATTTAAAAGAGCAACAACCACTTCTTTAAGAAATGACATGTGTAAAATATAATACGCTTCTTCGGCATTTCCTTTATCCAGCGGCGGTATAAGCTTGGGCTTAGAGTTTTGTAAAACTTCGTTAAGATCCTTCAGTTTAGGAATAGACATAAAACTCCTTCTCTCATTTTCATCAGATATATGGTACAGCAAAAATAAAACTTGACGAAACAGTGGTGGAGAACGCAAAAGAAAAAGTCGAGTTACCGTGGCGAGGTCGCAACTTAATCGTCCTCAATTTGCTCCACGTTCTCCTCGACAAAATAAGTATAATATGAACGAAGAAGATTGTCAACAAAAACACCCACTCGATGTGAGCGGACAAAAAATAAAACTTGACGAACCGGTTGGTGGAGATAAGCTGTTTTGTGCAGAGTGGCAGATTGTTCTCATCTATGAGTTTCGGTACAGCCCGTTAGGGCGGTGCAATCCCTCGGTGCTAAAAACGTGCACAACGGCACGTTTTCTTAACGCACCGCTTCGACCCCGCTTTGCACCAACGAAAAAAGGACACCATTACGGTGTCCTTTTTGTTGGTGGAGATAAGCGGGATCGAACCGCTGACCTCTTGAATGCCATTCAAGCGCTCTCCCAGCTGAGCTATACCCCCATATATGTCGTGGCGACGTCACTTACTTTACCATATTTCGCTTTTATTGTCAACCCTTATTTTATCGCGAAAAAATATTTTTAATTTTTTTCAAAAAAGTGTTGACATTCTCAAAAGGTATGCTATACTGTGATTGTAATCGTTACAAATTTGAAACGATTACAGAAACGGAGGAGCGTTATGGATCGAGAAAAATTAAGCGCTAAACTCCGGCAGAACGGTCTTTGTCCCACACAGCAACGGATCGCCGTGTATGAATATCTCATACAGCACCGCACGCATCCTACCGCTGATACGGTATATCGTGCGTTAGCAAAAGAAAATCCGTCGCTGTCGCGTACCACGGTATATAACACCGTACACGCCTTAACAAAAGCAGGGCTTATCCGTGTTGTCACTATCGATGCTGATGAACAGCATTTCGATGCCGACGCTCTGGATCACGGGCATTTCCGATGTTCCAAATGCGGAACACTATACGATTTCCCGCTCACCGCCGATACGGTACGCCCCCTGCTCCCCGACGGATTTACCGTCAATCTGTGGGATGTTTACACCACCGGCATCTGCCCAAACTGTCAGTCCAATCAATAAAAAATTAATTTTTGGAGGAAAAAGGTTATGAAAAAATTTGTTTGCTTAGTATGCGGTTACGTTCACAATGGTGACGAGGCTCCCGCCTCCTGCCCCATCTGCCAGGCTCCGGCAGAGAAATTCAAGGAATCCGCTCCGGCTCCGGCTCCGGCAGTAAAAGAAGAGGCTTCGACGGCTGTCACCGCTTATAAATGGGCGGACGAGCACCGCGTTGGCGTGGCGCAAGGTGTTGAACCCGAAATCATTGAAATGCTGCGTGCAAACTTCAGCGGCGAATGCTCCGAGGTCGGTATGTATTTGGCAATGTCTCGCGTAGCTCATCGAGAGGGCTATCCCGAAATTGGTCTGTATTGGGAAAAGGCGGCTTACGAAGAAGCAGAGCACGCTGCTAAATTCGCTGAATTGCTCGGCGAAGTCGGAACCGACAGCACCAAGAAAAACTTGGCTATGCGTGTTGAGGCTGAATACGGCGCGACCGACGGCAAAATGATTCTTGCCCGCAAAGCAAAAGAACTCGGCTACGATGCGATCCACGACACTGTCCACGAGATGGCAAAGGATGAGGCTCGTCACGGCAGAGCGTTTGAGGGGCTCCTCAACAGATATTTCAAATAAGCATTCAATAACAAAAACGCGTGAAGCAAAAGCTTCACGCGTTTTTTACTGTTTTACGGGATAGCCCGCGGCGATAACCGCCGCTTTGGCAAGAATGTCGGTCGGATCGACCGTATCGTTTGCCGAAACATGATAGTTTGCAAAGGCGATCGGCAGTTCCGTACAACCGAGTACGATTCGCTCTGCCCCCGCTTCACGCATACGCTGCAACGTTTGTGTGAGCAGCGCAGTATCAAAGTGGTCAGCACCTGCCTTGACACCGTCATAGATCAAGCGCATCACTTCCCGTTGCCCCTCATCATCAGGACAGACCGTTCGAATTCCTGCTTGTTCCAATTCCTTTTGATAAACGCCCGCCTTCACCGTACCGTCGGTCGCCAGCAAGCCAACACACGCAACGCCCTTACGTTTGAGTGCATCCGCCGTTTCGCGGATCATATGCAACACCGGTACGGGAGATGCCGTCGCGATTTCGTCGTAAAAATAATGCGAGGTATTACACGGGATCAGCAACAACTCCGCGCCGATGGCGGCAAGTTTTTTTGCCGATTCAACAATATACGGCACCGGCGATTCCCCACCGGCAAGAATTGCTTTTGTGCGATCCGGAATCCCGGTATGACAATCCATATAGAGGCGAATATGCTCCGCGTCGCTGTGCGCATCGGTAGAGTCCAGCACTTTGCGAAACAGATCCAAGGTTGCCATTGGTCCCATTCCGCCGATAATGCCGATGGCTTTTTTCGACATACAATCCTCTCCTTTTTTTGTATTGTACCACAACTCATCGCATCCTGCAAGGTTGTAAATATTTTCTCATTTTTTCTTCATTTTTCCCTTGTACCACCATACAAAATATGATATGCTAATATATATTGTAATTTTAAATGAGGGGGATGTATAACATGGTATTCAGTAGTCTTGAATTCTTGTTCGTGTTTATTCCCCTTATTTTTGCAATCTACTACCTTGTTCCGCCAAAATTCCGCAACGTTTCGTTGCTGATCGGCAGTATCGCATTCTACGTATACGGCACGTTGGATCAACCGCTGTATATTCTTCTTTTCTTGTTCACCTCGGTAGTGAACTGGTTTGTCGGCTTGCGCATTGCACGCAGCAAACAGCACCGCCGTTTGTGGCTCATTATCGGTCTTGTGTACGATTTCAGTTGGCTGTTTCTTTTTAAATATGCGGGCTTTTTCTTCCGCACGGCACAAAGCGCACTCGACCGCATCTGGCCGTTATCCGGCATTGAATTGCCTGCTGTTAATCTGCTTCTCCCCATCGGCATCAGTTTTTACACCTTCCAGATCGTGTCGTATCTGATTGACGTGTACCGCGATACCATTCCCGCCGAACGCTCACTTATTCGTTTGGCGACGTATCTGTATATGTTCCCTCAGTTGATCGCCGGTCCTATCGTCACGTATTCGCAGGTGGGCGAGCAGTTATATACCCCCAACTTGTCATCTGCACGCACCAACGAGGGATTAAAAGATTTCACGATCGGTTTAGGCTTAAAAGTGTTGCTTGCCAATCGTATCGGCAATCTGTGGACGGACGTCAGCGACATCGGCTTTGACAGCATCTCCACCCCGCTCGCGTGGATGGGTATGATTGCTTTCGCACTGCAAATCTACTTTGATTTCTACGGTTACTCGCTGATGGCGATCGGTCTTGGCAAAATGCTGGGCTTTGATTTTCCCGATAACTTCCGCCATCCGTATATGGCGCTGACCGTCACGGATTTTTGGCGTCGCTGGCATATCACGCTCGGCTCATGGTTCCGCGATTACCTGTATATCCCGCTCGGCGGCAACCGCGTAGGCATTCCGCGCCACATCTTAAACATGCTGATCGTATGGCTGTGCACCGGTTTTTGGCACGGCGCGAACTGGAATTTCATCTTGTGGGGATTCCTCTTCTTTGTATTGCTGGTACTGGAAAAATACGCAATCAAATCAACATTGGAGCGTTACCCGATACTCGGACATGGGTATATGTTCTTAATTATCCCGATATCCTTTTTGATCTTCGCCATCACGGATCTGTCGCAGTTGGGCATTTACTTCGAGCGACTGCTCCCCTTCTTACCGGGCGAACCGATCAACGTCTTTGACGGTGACTGGCTGAAGTACGGAAAAGCATACGGTCTTTTGATTCTTGTCGGCTTCCTTTTCTGCACCAAATGGCCGCGGCGCATATACGAGCGCATCAAAGACTCCATTTGGGGCACACTGATCTTATTGGCTATCTTCTGGGGATCGGTCTATTACCTGTATCTCGGTTTGAACGATCCGTTCTTGTATTTCCGCTTTTAGGAGGTATTGCTATGAAAAAGTTTATGCAGCACTCATATATGATCCTGCTGATCCTCACCTGTGTCATCATCGTCCCGACGACGTTGTTGTTACAGTCTTGCGACAACGAACCGATCGACCAACCGATGGATCCCACCACCACGGTTACCACGACCACGACAGAATCCGTTACGTCTACGACGACAACGAACGTCGATTCCGTCACGGACACCACTCAAACCACGACCACCACTTCCAAACCGACCGATTCGACGACAACCCGCACCACCGCTTCCACCACCTTTCCGAACGCGGGTGACGCGGTTTCTTTCGCAGACACACTGTTTATCGGCGATTCTCGTACAGTAGGATTGCGTGATTACGGCAAGATTTCGGATGCCACCTTCTTCTGTGCGGTATCCTTAAGCTCGAACAACCTGCTGACAAAACCCATTGAAGTCAGCGGCTACGGAGAAATTCAGCTGAGCTCTCTGTTGGAGAAAAAACAGTTTAAAACCGCTTATATTATGCTCGGTATCAATGAGATCGGCGGCACGCTGCCCGGCATTGCCCAAAAATATCAGAAGATTATTGATACCATCCGTGAGAAGCAACCGGATACGCTCATCATCGTACAATCCACATTGCACGTCACCAAAACGCGTCACGAAAGCGAGATCAAAAAAGGTGGCTATTTCAACAACAACCGCATCAACGATCTCAATACCCATTTGCAAGGTCTTACCAACGGCACGACCATCCGATACTTGGATATGAATCCGATGTTTGATGACGAATACGGGTGTATGATGGCAGATGCCGCCGCAGGTGACGGTATCCACATCAAAGCAAAATACTATCTGTTGTGGCGTCAATATCTGGATGATAATCGCCCCTCGTAACTCACCAAAAGCAAACCGAGCAAGGAACGTTCCTTGCGCGGTTTTTCAATTTGAAAAGCAGCCGATCGTTCGGCTTATTTCACGTGGCTGCCGTTGCATTATTGACGATACGGTCTTTTTGTTTTATAATGTTGACAAACAGTTCAAAATCTGTTCATACACCGCTGCGCGAATTCTTGTTAAAATACCGTAAGAAAGTCGAAAAGGAGGATTTACATGGATCTGATCAAGATCATGATTGCCGATGATGACAGCAACATCTGCGAGTTGTTGCGCCTGTATCTCAGCAAAGAAGGTTTTGAACCGATCATCGTCAACAACGGCGAGGAAGCCGTTGCACGATTTGAAACGGACAAGCCCGATCTCATTCTTTTGGACGTGATGATGCCGCAACTGGACGGCTGGCAGGTGTGCCGCAAAATTCGCAAGCAGTCGGATTGCCCGATTATTATGCTCACCGCCAAGGGTGAACTCTTTGACAAGGTGCTCGGGCTGGAACTCGGTGCAGACGACTATATCGTCAAACCCTTTGAAGCGAAAGAGGTTATTGCCCGCATCAAGGCGGTACTGCGCCGCTCGGGACTGTCGCAAAAAGAAAAAGTTAAAGAAGTATCCTACGACAAACTGTATATCAATATGGAAAACTACGAATTGCGCGTAAACGGCGAGCAGATTGACACGCCCCCTAAAGAAATGGAACTTATCTATCATCTGGCAAGCAATCCAAACCGCGTTTACACACGCGATCAGTTGTTGGATGAGGTCTGGGGCTTTGAGTATTACGGCGAGAGCCGTACCGTAGACGTACACGTCAAACGCTTGCGCGAAAAATTAGACGGCATTTCCGACGAATGGACTCTCAAGACCGTGTGGGGTGTCGGATACAAGTTTGAGGTTAAACATGTTTAAGAGTGTTTTTTCCAAATACTTCACCGTCACAGCAACCATCATTTTCGCAGCGTTTGTGCTGCTTGCGGGAGCGCAAGCACTGTTCGCCCGCCGTTACTGGCTGCGTGACAAGGAAATACTGCTCAGCGATCACGCCAACAACATTGCCGGCTTTGTATCGGACAACTCGTTTGAATTGGTGACCGACAAATACGTAATCCCCTCTTCCCTCACCTCGACACTCAGACGTTTTGCCGAATCGTTTGACGGAAGCGTGATCGTCACTGACCCCTCTTTTCAGGTTTTGCTTTGCTCTGAAGGCGTTCCGTGCGCCCACGTCGGTCAAACCGTACCAAACACGCTGCACGCGGCGCTGCAAAACAATTCTCTGTTTACGGTCAGCCGCGTCGGTGATTTTTACAGCGAAGCAAAATATTGCTCCGGTGCCACGTTGTACAAAGACGATATCGTTATCGGTTACGTACTGGTCACCACCTCCGCCGCAGAACTGCTCGATTATATTGTCGAAAACGTTCAGATCTTTTTGATCTCGGCTCTTGCTATTTTGATTATTTCGTTTGTCATATTGTACCTGATGACTTACCGTTTTGTGTCCCCGCTGCGTCAGATGGCAACCGCCACGCGCCATTTCAGCCAAGGCGACTTTTCTTATCGTGTAAAAGTACGCGGCAAGGACGAGGTTGCCGAACTGGCAACCGCACTCAACGGTATGGCAGTTTCACTTTCCTCGGTAGAGGAAATGCGCCGCAGCTTCGTGGGGAACGTATCTCACGAATTGCGTACACCTATGACCACGATTTCCGGTTTCATCGACGGCATTTTAGACGGCACTATTCCGCAAGAACGACAAAACGAATATTTGAAAATCGTATCCGACGAAACCAAGCGACTCTCGCGTTTGGTGCGTTCGATGTTGGATCTTTCCCGCATTGACAGCGGTCAAATGCAACTCAACCCCGTTTCGTTTGACCTGACGTCCGTGGTGTGTAACACCTTGGTGTTGTTTGAACAACGCATTGAGGACAAAAACCTGCAAATTGAAGGTATTGACACCTGCACGCCGCAGTATATCACCGCCGACTACGATCTTATGCAGCAGGTCGTGTATAATCTCATTGATAATGCCGTAAAATTTACAGAGCAGGGCGGGCGTATCCGTCTGCTCATTTTCCGCAAAGAAGACCGCACGTATTGTATGATCCGTAACACCGGCACGGGAATCCCCACCACCGAACTGCCGCACATCTTCGACCGTTTTTATAAAAGTGACCGTTCGCGCGGTTTGGACAAGAGCGGCACCGGATTGGGTCTTTATATCGTTAAGACGTTGATCGACTTGCACGGCGGGGAGGTCACGGTATCCTCCCGTGAACAGGAATATTGTGAATTTGTATTTTGGTTACCGGATTCACAAAAAAATGCATAGTTGTTCAACAAAAAAACACAATTCTCCCCTATACTGGTATTGTAAACTCACCGAAAGGCGTGAAATAGTATGGATGAATGGAACGTATTCCCGAACAATCCTCAAGAAAACAAACCCGAACAACCGATAACACCGGAAACAAACGAGCAGCCGACACCGCCGCCTCAACCGACACCGCCGTACGATCCGTATGGGTGGAATACGCAGCCGACCTATTCGGCACCGACGCCTCCCTCGGAACCACCGAAAAAGAAATCGAACGGTGGCAAAATCGCAATTGCCGTGGTTGGCGCGATCTGCGCTGTCACCATCATCACCTTGTCGGTGTTAGTAGTCTTATTGTATCAAAACGGCGGCAGCCTCTTCGCCCCGCCTACGGATACCGACTTGAATGCAGACAATCCCGATATTCCCACCTTGCAGATCACCGAACTCGATGAGGATACGGAAGGTCTTACCACCACCGAAATCGTGGATCGCAATATTGACAGTACGGTATTGCTGACGATCTACAGTTCCTCCTCTTCCGGTGCTTTTCCGTTCGGTCAACCCACCGAGCAGGAAGTGGAATCCGGCTCGGCAAGCGGTATTATTATGTCGGAGGACGGCTATATCATCACCAACTGGCATTGCGTCGTCAACGAATCCACCAATCAGGAATTCCCGCGTATTGACGTCAAACTCTACAACGGAACGGTGTATGAGTATGCCGAGATCATCGGATACGATTCGTCCACCGACCTTGCGGTTATTAAAGTGGATGCCACCGATCTTCAGCCTGCTGAATTCGGCGATTCCAACGCTCTGAAAATGGGTAATAAGGTTGTCGCACTCGGCAACTCGGGCGGTCTTGGCTGGTCCACCACGCAGGGCATCGTATCCGGTCTTGCCCGCGACGTGTACGAAGACACCGGCTACGCCATCAAATGCTTACAGATCGACGCAGCGATCAATCCCGGCAACTCGGGTGGTCCGTTGTTCAATGCGGCGGGTCAATGCATCGCCGTTAACTCCGCCAAAATCGTAGCCAACGGCTACGAAGGTATCGGTTTCTCTATCCCGATCAACGAGGCGAAGGTCATCATTGACGACATTTTGAGAAACGGCTACGTCACCGGCAGAGTGGAATTGGGAATCACCGGTCAGACCTACAGCGATTCTCACTACCGCGGTTTCTTGATCTACACGATCGAAAACGATTCGGCAATGAAAAACACGCAAGCAAAACGCGGTGATTTGATCATTGCTGTGGACAACGTCACGGTAGAAAGCTATGCCGACCTGCGTTCGGAGCTGGCAAAACACAACGTAGGTGATACGGTAACGCTTACGCTACTCCGTTCCGAAGACCGTCAGGTGCAAGAATTCACCGTCAGCGTAACGCTGAATGAAGCAAAAAAATAACAGCAAAAGCGGTGACAGTTTCGCTGTCACCGCTTTTTTGCGAAAACGACTTGCACCGCCGCAAGGTTTGTGCTATACTCGTGTAAGATATGTAAACATAAGGAGATTGTATTATGTCCGGACATTCCAAATGGAATAATATCAAGCGTAAAAAGGAAAAGACCGACGGTCAAAAAGCCAAGATCTTCACCAAAATGGGTCGTGAGATCGCCGTTGCCGTTAAAGAGGGCGGCAGTGCCGATCCTGCGTCCAACTCGAAATTAAAGGATGCCATCGCCAAAGCAAAGGCAAACAACGTGCCGAACGATAACATCGATCGCATTATCAAAAAAGCCGCAGGCGACGGCAACGCTGACAATTACGAAGCGTTACAGTACGAGGGCTACGGTCCTTGCGGCATCGCCGTTATCGTGGAAACGTTAACCGATAACCGCAACCGCACCGCCGCCGATATCCGCCATTATTTCGATAAGTTTGGTGGCAATCTCGGTCAGACCGGTTGCGTGAGCTTTATGTTTAATCAAAAAGGTATTCTGGCGATTGAAGCCGAGGGACTCGACGAGGATAAGGTTATGGAGGACGCACTGGAGGCCGGTGCCGCTGACTTTGCCGCCGACGAAGACGTGTTTGAGATCACCACCGAGCCGGAAGATTTCTCCGCCGTGCGCGACGATCTGGAAGCCAAAGGTTACACCTTTGTATCCGCTGAACTCGAAATGGTCCCCGACGTGTACAGCGAGATCAACGATGAGGAAGCTCTCGTTAAAATGGAAAAACTGCTCGATGCGCTCGAAGATAACGACGACGTGCAGAACGTCTGGCACAACTGGGAACGCCCTGACGAAGACTAATATAACTGTTAAAAGCGCCTGCAAGGAAAGCCTTGCAGGCGCCTTTTTCTTTATAAGTGCTGTTTTAAAACCTCATACAACCGACCCGAGGGGAGTCCCATCACGGTGTAAAAATCACCGTGAATGCCGCGAATGTGCCGCATCCCGCGTCCTTGGATGGCGTAAGCACCGGCTTTTCCCATCGGCTCACCCGTTGCCACGTATGCCGCAATTTCATTCTCGCTCATCGGCAAAAAGGTGACCGCCGCGCTGTCGGCAAAACCTTCGCTGCGTTCGCCGTCACAGATCCACACAGCGGTAATCACACGATGTTCTTTTCCGGATAACCGTCGGAGCATCGCTTTCGCATCTTCCGCATCGTTCGGCTTACCGAGGATGGTGCCATCCACCACCACGACCGTATCCGCCCCCAGCACTACCTCATTCGGGTAACGCTCGGCAATCTCCTCTGCTTTCCCCCGCGCCACGCGCAGTACCGCCTCGTCGGGTGACAGGGCGGGATCGGGAGGCAGTTCCGATTGAGCAGGCTCCACAGTATACGCAATCCCCATCAGGTCCAGTATTTCCCGACGACGGGGAGATGCTGATGCCAATATCATACGCTTTCTCCTTTTATCTCAAACAGTACCGCGCGGTACTGTTCCTCACTCAATAACACGTTGAGTACGTCAATCAATCGATTGGCAGAAAGTTTCGTCGGTAAAGACAGCGCTTTAAGAAGTGCCGTACGAAGACGCGCGCTATCCTCTCTGCCCGATAATCCGTCTTCATACAATCGTTGTTTTGTTAAATACGGCACCGACCGTTCAAGCGTTCCGTCAAGCGGTGTTGCCTCGGCACGCCGCAATGCCGCCAAAACGGTATCACCGTCCACGCCCTCTACGCCGAGCAAGCCTTCTTTGGACGGTGCCGCTTTACGCCGTTCCTTTCCGGTAATTTCGGGAATGTAGGCGTGTTTGACACATTCTTTTGGCAAGGCACCGCTGATACGATCACGAATCACAAAACCTGCGGAATCGCTGTCTGTCAGCACGATCAGCCCTTGCGCACGTGCTAATTTTTGCAACAGTTGCATCTTCTCAGGTTGCTTGAAAATGCCGAAACCATCCGTTTCGACAATGGTGGCATCCACCACACTGCGCAAACGGATGGCATCGTATTTTCCTTCTACAACGATCGCTTCCTTGATCGCGATCATCATTCTACCTTCCCCAATTTAGCGGTGACGATCAATTTAGCGGCAACCTCTTCCAGCACGGTGCGTTTGTCCACGGAGGAAGATTTCAGACGGCGGTCAGCCTGTGCCAACATATCAAGACTTTCTCTGAGCGACTCAAGCGACAGCTTGCTGCAGTCGCGCGCCGCGTGGCGAAGACGAAAGGCTTTGCCTTTGTAATCAAATTCTTCCACCAAGGTCTCCGCCTGTCTGCCGCCGATAGCCGCAACCTTGGCACGGTACATATCCGCATATGCATTCGACAATGCCGCTAATATGGCAACCGGTTCCGCTTTGCAGGCAAACAGCCGATGCAAGATAATATAGGCTTTTTCATAGTGGTTTTGCAAGATCGCGTTTGACAACTCGTATGCCTGCGCATTAAGATTTTTGGTTGCTACCTGATCTAAAATTTCGGCTGTGATCTCGCCGTTTCCGGCAAGCGCACACACCTTATCCAATTCGTTGAGCAGCAAGTTTAGATCGTTTCCGCTCTGCTCTACCAATTTTTTGGCGATCTCCGTTTTCATCAACGCACCGCGCCGACCGGCGCCAGCACACAAAATCCGCGCGATCTCCTCGTTGGTCTTGCGCGGGAATGCCACGCACATACCGCCGTTTTGATCGATCGCATCGGCAAATTGTTTCCACTTGGCATTTAATTTCCCATCTGCAAGCACCGTAGTCATCCAAAAAATCAATACCGTATCTTCCGGCGGATCGGACACCAACGCCAGCGCTCTGTCAAACGAAGCGGCAGCCGTTACGTCACAGTTACTGACGGTTACACATTTCTTATCCGCCATCAGCGGCAACGCCTCTGCCGCCGCTTCAATGGCATCAAACGAGCATTCTTGTCCATCAAAACGTTGGAAATTGAAAACACTCAATTCATCGTCCTGACGCACGCCGGATTTGCGTACCAGCTGCTCCATATAATGCATGGTCAGATAGCTTTCCTCGCCATACAGCAGATACACCCGCTTGACTTCTTCATTTTTCAGATGCAGTTTGAGATCTTGTTCCGAGAATGCCATACCGCCAACTCCCTTATTCTAAAGTACCGCAAAACACGACATCCGCCTTGCCAACCGCTTCCGACTGCGCGGTAAACAGCAAGGTTTTTTCATACCAGTTAAGTAATAATTCCTCTTGTTGCCAGTGCGCTTCCAACGAATCCCCCAGTTGCACACGATAGTGCGAAAGAGGAATGCCGCCCCACGAGGGATCGCTGCAAAAGATCGGCGTATCGTCGGTTACGTACTCCTCTAAAACCAAGGGCAGATACAACACCGCAGAGTCCTCTCCGCCCACGACGAATACCGCATCAATTCGCACGAGGCCCAACGTCTCCAACGCGTCCTTGACACCATAAAGCGGGTTAATACTGTTAGGTGCCGTTACTAACACCGTGCTGCCGCGATAGGATGCCACCACTGACAAACCGTCCGTGTCCTTCACTTGCCGGCTCCGCAAGGTGTTATATACCGCACCCCGATGAAGCAGCAAGCCGACACACAAAATACAAACACAGGCACCGGACAATACCGACAAACCTTGCCATCCCAGTACGCGACGCCCGATCAAAAACAGAAAATAAACTCCTACTAACCATAATAGCAGAAAGGGTGCCCGTATGGCAACCGTTGCCAGCGAAAAATCCGAAAATTTTTCACAAATCCACAGCAAATACCGACTCAACACCCCTGCCGAAAACAACAACGGCTGCGCCAATATTCCAATGCCGCACGCCGATAACAGCGATCCCAAGCAACCGACAATCAGCACCGTTTCCGCAGGTAACGTCGTCAACAAATTGACAGGTACCGACAACAGTGAGATCCGTCCAAAGTAAATGACAAGGACCGGTAACGTTGCCAACAACGCTGCCAAACTGACTGATACCGTGGTGACAACTGCCTTGACCAATCGCGCACCCTGTTTCGGTTCACGGTCACGCATCAAAAACTGCTCGATCGGTTTCGTCCAACAAAGTAAACCGAACGTAGCCGAAAACGATAATAACAAGCCGACGTCATACGCTGCAAGCGGATCAGGGATGAGCAATATCAGCAGCGCCAACCCCAGTGAATTTTGCGCGTCAGCAGGGCGTCTGAGGCAACTGCCCAGCAAAGAAACCAAACTGACGACACCGGCGCGTACCACGGACGCAGAAAACCCGACGACGGACATAAAGCCTATTATCAAGACTGCTCCCAACACCGAACGCAAAACGCGCCCCACGCGCAGCCGACGCAACACGTAGATCAAGCCCTGCAGTAACACTGTCATATGTAATCCCGATACCGCAAACAGATGCGATACACCGCAATTCCGAAAATCGGATACGGCTTGATCGGACAACCCTTCGTCTGCGCCGTAACAAATACCGGCTACCGCCGCGCCGACGTCACCGTCCAAGTATTGTTCAATCGCGGTTATCAACTGCCTGCGTACCCACGAAAAGCACGCCGTCCACGGAACGGGACCCGCCGTGAGCGTTTCCTCCATTGCTTGTATACGCAAGGAACTTACCCGCAACCACGCGCCGTCCGCACGGCGTATCAGTTGTGACAGACGCGAATCGCTTGTCATCTGTTCCAATGTGAACACGGAAGAAAACTGATCATACAACTCCGGCACCGCTTCGGCTGTCGGCGCATACCAGATCAGTCGCGTCCCCTGCGGCAGATCGCCGCTTTGCACTTGCAACACGACGTTGGGATCGTTTTGAATCACTTGAACGTCAAGTGAAAACGATTGCTCCGCGGTCACCTCGGTCGGTTGCACGCGCTGTAAATACGCCGTGTGATACGAAACACTCACGAGCAAGCACACGACCGCCGTTAAAGGAATGGCGGGAATGCGGCGGCACGCAGGAATGCACAAGGAAAGAATGAACACCGCACCACAAAGGATTTTTACGATATTCAACCATTCCACCGGCAACCACGGACACACCAGCAACGCCGAAAGCCATATCAGCCCGATCGTCCAAAACGGGCGAAGCATATACGTTGGGGCTTCCCAATTCGATATTCTTCTCATCAAATTGATGTCGCTCATACTTCGTTATTCCGCTCGTCAACGCGACGGCATTTCACCTCGTATCACGATTTCTTTTTGGCGTACTCCTTCATACGCTGTTCCTTGGACAAAATACGCTTGCGCAGACGAATATTCTCGGGCGTAACCTCGACTAATTCGTCGTCGTTGATAAATTCCAACGATTGCTCCAGCGACAATACCGTCGGCGGAGTCAGGCGAAGTGCCTCGTCAGAGCCCGCCGCACGCATATTCGTAACGTGCTTTTTCTTGCAGACGTTTACGGTAATATCTTCACTCTTGGGAGATTGACCGATGATCATTCCCTCATACACAGGCACCGACGGACCAATAAACAACGTTCCGCGATCCTGCGCATTAAACAGGCCGTAACTACTGGTTTCACCCGTTTCAAACACCACCAGCGACCCCTGCACTCGTTGCGGAATATCACCCTTGTACGGCTCGTATCCGTCAAAAATGCTGTTCATAATTCCGTTACCGTTGGTATCGGTCAAAAACTGCTGACGGTATCCCATCAAACCGCGTGAGGGGATACGGAATTCCAAATGCGTCGCTCCCGTATCGCGGGTACCCATATTGAGCAGTTCCGCCTTGCGCGAACCGAGTTTCTCCATCACCGCGCCGACGTACTGTTCGGGCACCTCGATCATAAGTAACTCCATCGGCTCAAGCAACCCGCCGTTTTCATCGTGCTTATAAATGACCTGCGGACGGCTGACCGCAAATTCATACCCTTGCCGCCGCATCGTTTCAATCAAAATAGAAAGATGCAATTCTCCGCGTCCCGATACCTCAAATGCATCGGTAGAATCGGTTTCACGCACCCGCATACTCACGTTGGTTTCGACTTCTTTAAACAACCGTTCCCGCAGATTGCGCGAGGTCACAAATTTTCCCTCTTTACCCGCAAACGGACTGTTATTTACCATAAACAGCATCGAGATCGTGGGCTCATCGATATGCACAAACGGCCGCGCTTCCACGTGTTCGGGATCACACGCCGTTTCCCCGATGTTAAGATCCGCAATACCGGTCACCGCGATCAGATCACCAAGCTGCGCCGTATCGTGTTCTACACGGTGAAGCCCCTCGAATTGATACAACTTTCCGATACGCGCGTGTGTGGTGGTTCCGTCGGTTTTGCAAAGCGTTACCGCTTGTCCATTCTTCACACAACCGCGTTCCACGCGACCGACGCCGATTCGACCGACGTAGTCATCGTAATCAATGTTGGAAAATAAAATCTGCAACGGACCGTCGATCTCGCCTTCGGGTGCCGGCACGTGTTGTAAAATCGCCTCAAATAACGGCTGCATATCCCCTTCGCGTACCGTCGGATCGAGCGATGAATACCCATCGCGCCCCGACGCATACACCACAGGAAACTCCAGCTGATCTTCGTCTGCACCCAGTTCGATAAACAGATCAAGCAACTCATCGATAACCTCGTCAGGTCTGGCACCGTCACGGTCGATTTTGTTGATAACCACAACAGGACGTTTACCGAGCCCCAACGCTTTTTTCAGCACAAATCGCGTCTGCGGCATACATCCTTCAAACGCGTCTACCAGCAACAACACACCGTCCACCATCATCAGGATACGCTCCACCTCGCCACCGAAATCGGCGTGACCGGGAGTATCCACAATGTTGATCTTGGTGCCGTTATACATCACGGCGGTGTTTTTCGACAAAATGGTGATACCGCGTTCACGTTCCAGATCGTTTGAATCCATCACGCGTTCGGACACCTGCTCGTTCTCGCGAAACACACCGCTTTGCCGAAGCAATTGATCCACCAACGTGGTTTTTCCGTGATCAACGTGTGCAATGATCGCGATGTTGCGTAATTGTTCTCGTTTTGCCATGTTTGTTTCCCCTTTTATGTAACTACCTATCAATAAAACTTCATCGGATCGACCGTACGACCGTTCACACGCACCTCGAAATGCAGATGCGGTGAGGTACTGCGACCGGTGTTACCAACCGCCGCAATGCGTTGTCCTTGAATGACCTTATCGCCCGGTTTGACGAACAACTCATTACAGTGTGCATACAACGTCTGATAGCCACCGCCGTGATCGATAATGATGTATTTACCGTATGACCAGTACGAGGTTCCCTTGGGATCCCTGGCAACAATTACCGTACCACCGTCTACCGCGACGATATCCTGGCCGGTCATATCGCGGCTCCAGATATCAACAGCGTTATGTACGCCGCTCTTATAGTACTGCGATACGTATCGCGTTTCGGGCGTAGGCCATACGAATCGACCGGTCGCATTGGCACCACCCTGATAATTCTTATCGATCTTTTTGGTACCGTATGCCACGACCTGCGTGATCGGTTCCTTGACAACTTTGGACGAGGTGATCACGCTGGACAACTGCTGACCGTTAAGATAGGTAACGGTTGCCGTCACTTGATTGATACCCTTTTCGCCGTTGGTACGTACGCGTTCGCTTCCCTCATAGGAAGACGCATCTGCCACACGATGAACAGCATACGGCACCTCAACCTCATACTGAATGGTACCGGAAACCAAGACTTGCAAACGGGATTCGGATGTCAACAACTCTCTCATTTCCTCGGGTGACAAAATGCGCGGCTGCGGATACTGCCCGTCAATCAATTCGACGGTTTCGAAAAACGAAGCCGTCACACCTTCCTGCCCGTCACGACGCTCTTCTAAAAGTTCACCTAACAGTTGTTCAAGTGCATCGCGATCCTCCACAGCACCGCAAAATACGCCGTCAATATACACACCGCTCGCATAGAGCAGCACAGCATCCGTTCTAAACAACAAGTAGTCACAGATCTCCACTCGGTTCAACACGCTTGCCTGCGGGATCATATGCAACGAAACGTCCGGCTTAATGGCAGCTTCCAGCGCAATATTGGTCGTATCCAACCGTTCTTGTGCCATCGCGATACCGGCTTGTAATTCCGATTCGTCGGATACGTATCCGATCGTATTACCGTCAGGATCGGTCAATGCCAGTGCAAACGTGATACGACTCCAGTAACGATACGTTTCCTGCGCCATAAACGCGGTCAACACGATGGCTGCCACAACCGCCGCGCCTTTAACGATATGGCGGTACCGTCGCACAGCTTCAATTGGCAAAAGAATGATCTGCAGTATGCCGAGCAGCGGCGACCTGCGCCAAGCTTCCCTGACGCGCCTGCCCGCGCTGGTGCAATGTTCCCAAAACGTCACCAGTTTGGCGCGCAGTGTACGACCGCGATGACGGCGTAATACGTCAACCAAACGTCTGGCAAGCAAACGAATCGGCAAAAACAAAAGCGTCAAGAAACGTCCCAAGCGGTGAAACAAACGCAACGTTTGCACGCCCGCATAGTACGATATCCGATACACCGTCTGCATAGACCGAACCCTCCTTCCTGTTATAATACGTTTTTCAAAAATTGTCCCGTATACGATTCCGATACGGCTGCGACCTCGGCAGGTGTACCGCAAGCAACCAACGTGCCGCCGCGGCTACCGCCTTCCGGTCCTAAATCAATAATATAATCGGCGTTTTTGATAACGTCCAGATTGTGCTCAATGACGATCACCGTGTTACCGCCATCCACCAGTTTTTGCAGCACCTCAATGAGCTGTGCCACGTCTGCCGTATGCAAACCGGTAGTAGGCTCGTCCAAAATATATACCGTCCGTCCGGTAGCACGTTTGGAAAGTTCCGTGGCAAGTTTCACACGCTGTGCCTCACCGCCCGAAAGGGTCGTGGCGGGTTGACCGAGTTTAATATAACCCAATCCCACGTCAACCAGCGTTTGCAACTTCCGCGCAATTTTCGGAACGCTGGAGAAAAACGCGGTTGCTTCTTCCACCGTCATTTCCAATACGTCGTAAATGTTCTTGCCCTTATAACGCACTTCCAAGGTCTCGCGGTTATACCGTTGTCCGTGGCACACCTCACAAGGCACGTAAATATCCGGCAGAAAATGCATTTCGATCTTCAAAATACCGTCGCCCTGACACGCCTCACAACGACCGCCTTTGACGTTAAAGGAAAACCGCCCCGCCGAATACCCGTGCATTTTAGCATCGGTAGTAGACGCGAACAATTCGCGAATATCGTTAAAGACACCGGTATACGTTGCCGGATTTGAACGCGGCGTGCGTCCGATCGGCGCCTGATCGATATTGATGACCTTATCAAGGTGTTCGCAACCTTCAATCGCGGTATGCGCTCCCGCCCGTGTATGTGCACGGTTGAGAACGTTAGCAAGCTTCTTATATAAAATTTCGTTAATGAGCGAAGACTTACCCGAACCGGACACACCGGTCACACAGTTAAACGTACCCAACTTGAAGGTTACGTCGATATTTTTCAGGTTGTTCTCCCTCGCACCGATCACACGCAGCTCCCGTCCGTCCCCTGCTCGCCAGGTCGCCGGTACGGGGATTTTACGTTTTCCGCTAAGGTACTGACCCGTAATGGATTTTTCACACGCGCACACGTCCTCCACCGTACCCGAGCAGACGACCTCGCCGCCGTGCACGCCCGCGCCGGGTCCGATATCCACGATCCAATCCGCGGCACGCATGGTATCCTCGTCGTGCTCCACCACGATGAGCGTGTTGCCGAGATCACGCAAGCGGCACAGTGTTTCCAATAACTTTTGGTTGTCCCGCTGATGCAAACCGATACTCGGCTCGTCCAAAATATACAGAACGCCCATCAACGACGAGCCGATCTGCGTTGCCAAACGAATACGCTGACTCTCACCGCCGGACAACGTTCCCGCCGACCGCGACAAGGTAAGATATTCGAGTCCCACACTGTTCAAAAATCCTAACCGCTCGCGTATTTCCTTGAGAATACGATCTGCGATCAGATGCTCACGTTTTGACAAGGAAGCATACAACTCATCCATAAAGACGAGCAACTCGGTTACCGAACGGTCACAGAGGTCAGCGATATTCACGTTGGCGACCGTCACCGCCAAACTTTCGGGCTTTAAGCGTTTTCCGTGACAATCGGGACACGGCACCTTGCTCATATATTGCTCGATCTCACTGCGCGCCCAATCGCTGCTCGTTTCGCGGTACCGCCGCTCCAAATTGTTGACGATTCCCTCGAACGCGGTGAAATACTCGCCCGATCCGTATTCCATTTTGCGGTACATACGAATCTTTTCGCCGTTATTTCCGTAAAGTAAGATCTGTTTGATAGCCTCCGGCAACTCACCATACGGCGTATCCAACGAAAATCCGTAGTGGTTTGCCAGCCCTTCGTAATACATCTGCGCGATGGTACCGAAATCGTGATATCCCCATCCGCTCGCCGTGATGGCATTCTCACGGATCGATAATTTCGGATCGCTCACCAGTAACGCGGGATCCACCGACATAAAGACACCGATACCGGTACATTTCGGGCAGGCACCAAACGGATTGTTAAACGAAAACATTCGCGGTTCTAACGCATCCATACTGAATCCGTGTTCGGGACAAGCATAATTCAGCGAAAACAGCAAATCTTCCCCGTCGGGAATGTTCACGCACAACAACCCGTCAGCCAACCCCGTTGCGGTTTCAATGGAATCCGCCAAACGGCTGCGCACGTCATCGCGAATAACCAAGCGATCCACTACGATCTCGATGGTGTGCTTTTTGTTTTTTTCAGGCTTGATCTCTTCGGATAAATCATAGACCACACCGTCCACACGCACGCGGACGTATCCCGCCTTGCGTGCCGCATCAAATTCCTTTTGATACTCGCCCTTTTTGCCGCGGGCAATCGGGGCAAGCAGTTGAATTCGAGTCCCCTCGGGAAGCGCCAAAAGATGATCCACGATCTCATCCACCGTCTGCTGACGGATCTCCCGCCCGCACACAGGGCAATGCGGCACACCGATACGCGCGTACAACAGACGCAAATAATCGTAGATCTCGGTGACCGTACCCACGGTGGAACGCGGGTTTTGCGAAGTGGTTTTTTGATCGATGGAAATGGCGGGCGATAACCCGTCAATGGATTCGACGTCCGGCTTTTCCATCTGTCCCAAGAACATCCGCGCATAAGAAGACAGACTTTCCATATACCGACGCTGTCCCTCGGCATAAATGGTGTCAAAGGCAAGCGACGATTTACCCGAGCCGGACAAACCGGTAAATACGACCAGCTTGTCCCTTGGGATCGTCACGTCAACGTCTTTTAAATTGTGTTCTTTGGCGCCTTTGACGACCAGTTTGTCTAACATAGAAACCTATCCTCTTTTCAGTTTCTCAATCTCATCACGCAACCATGCGGCGTGTTCGAACTCCAACAGTTTTGCCGCATGCTTCATTTCCCGTGTCAACTGCTCAATACGCTGTTCACGCTCGGCACGTGTGAGCTTGCGACCCTTTTCATTTTGCACCCGATCGGTGGTCGGGGTGATCTGCAGAATATCCGATACTTGCTTCGTTATGGTACGCGGCACGATGCCGTGCTGTTCGTTATACCGCATTTGGATCTCGCGTCGGCGATTCGTTTCGGTGATCGCGCGCTCCATCGACGGAGTAACCACATCGGCATACATAATCACCTGTCCGTTGGCATTTCGCGCCGCGCGACCGATGGTTTGAATCAGCGACGTTTCGGATCGCAAAAAGCCTTCTTTATCCGCATCAAGTATCGCTACCAGCGACACTTCGGGAATATCCAATCCCTCACGCAGCAGGTTAATACCCACCAACACGTCGAATTCGCCAAGCCGCAAATCACGAATGATCTCCATACGTTCCATCGTATCAATATCGTGGTGCATATACCGCACCTTGACACCGACATTTTCCAAGTAAGCGGTTAGATCTTCCGCCATCTTCTTGGTCAGCGTGGTAACCAGTACCCGCTCCGACCGCTCGGCACGCAAATGAATTTCAGAAAGCAGATCGTCGATCTGCCCCTCCACCGGCTTAACCGTGACTTCGGGATCTACCAATCCCGTCGGGCGAATGACCTGCTCAACCGGCTTGCCGCCGCGTTCACGCTCCAAATCACCGGGCGTCGCGCTGACAAACACCACTTGATTTAAGTGGTTATAAAACTCATCAAAATTCAAAGGGCGGTTATCGTATGCACTCGGCAAGCGGAATCCATAATCGATCAAGCTCGTTTTGCGGGCGCGGTCACCGCCAAACATACCGCGCACCTGCGGCAAGGTCACGTGTGACTCGTCCACAAACAACAAGAAATCGTCAGGAAAATAATCCAAGAGCGTAAACGGCTGTGAGCCGGGCGCGCGTCCCGATAAAATGCGCGAGTAATTTTCAATACCCTTACAAATACCGATCTCGCGGAGCATCTCAATATCGTAGCGCGTGCGCTGTAACAGCCGTTGTGCTTCCAACAACTTGTTTTCCGCCTTAAATTCTTCCAAGCGTTGCTCCAGCTCCCGCTCGATCTCCGCAATCGCGACCTCCATTTTATCCGGCGGAACGATATAGTGAGATGCGGGATAGATGCCGATATGTCCCAGTAACCCTTTAAGTTCACCTGTGAGCGGATTGACTTCGGAAATACGGTCAATCTCATCTCCGAAGAATTCCACACGAATAACCGAGTCGTTGGAATACGCGGGGAAGATTTCCACCACGTCACCGCGCACGCGGAATTTGTTACGCACGAAATTGATATCGTTACGCTCGTATTGCAAATCAACCAACTTTGCGAGCAACTCGTCCCGTTCTTTGCGCATACCGGGGCGCAACGAAATAATCATATTACGGTAATCGATAGGACTTCCCAAACTGTAAATACAGGATACGCTGGCAACGATAATCACGTCCCGCCGTTCCGACAACGCGCACGTCGCGGAATGGCGCAACTTATCGATCTCATCGTTGATGGCGGAATCTTTTTCAATGTAGGTATCCGTCGACGGAATATACGCCTCCGGCTGATAATAATCGTAGTAGGAAACAAAGTATTCCACCGCGTTTTCGGGGAAGAATTCTTTGAATTCCGAACACAACTGTGCGGCGAGGGTTTTATTGTGAGCAAGAACAAGGGTCGGTTTATTCACGTTGGCGATGACGTTTGCCATCGTAAAGGTCTTACCCGAGCCCGTCACACCGAGCAAGGTTTGCTCCTTTTTGCCGTCCAGCACGCCGTTGGTCAGCGCTTTGATCGCTTCCGGTTGATCACCGGTCGGTTTATACTCAGATACAAGTTTAAATTCACCCACGAGCGCTGCCCCCCTTTTTTTCACATACATCAAATATTATACCACAAAACACTCAAAATAGAAAGAGATATTTTGCTTGACTTTTATTTTTGATAAGAATATAATTCGGTTCACAAAGGAGTGGTAAAAATGGGCAGATTTCCTGATGGCGCACGCGTTTGTTTTATAGGCGATAGTATCGTCCACAACAACCTCGCTTTGGCACATATCGTAACCTACTACCGCGAGCACTTTCCCGAGGCGAAAGTAGAGTTTTACAACTGTGGTATTTCAGGCGGTTCGTTCAACACAACACTGAAAATTTTCGACGAGGATATACGCCCTCTTAACCCCACTCACGTGGTGATTATGAGTGGCGCAAACGACTCAAATCGTTTCTCACTAAACGATGCACCCGAGTGCAAATACCAAGCACTTGAAAATGCCTATGAAAAGTACCGGTCCAATCTTACCAAACTGTGTGAGATGTTTGAAAATATGGGCGTTAGCATCACTCTTTGCACACAAATGCCTTATGCCGAATACATTGAAAGTGACGAGCCCCCTTTGCGTGGCGGTCACGCGTTGTTCCTGGGTTATGCCGAGTTTGTGAAAACGTTTGCCAGAGACCACGGCTATCCCCTGTGTGATTATCATTCGTACGCTACGCGTGTTATGCAAACGGAGAGCATAATCAGTCCCGACCGCCTTCATCCTACACCGCGCGGTCAATATCATATGGCAAAATGCTTTTTAGAATCCCAGGGCTTCGAACTCGGTGAAGAAAAAGAACTCCCCGCCGATATCAAAAAATGGCACGATGCTGTACGGCTGTTTCGCGATATAATCGCCACTGAGCATTTTATATTGAGGGACGACTTCACCACCACACAACAAGAACGTTGGGACGCGATAAACGACTACCTCGTGAACGAGCAAACGGGTCCTTATGTCGATTATTTCAAAAAATGTGCAAAAAAATATCTTGAAATCAAACCCCTTCACGCGGAAACCTTCAAATTCACACTCGACTTTATGAAAAACCGGTAAATAGTAAAGCCCCGTATGCTGCAAAGCATACGGGGCTGTTCTCTTGTATCGAAAATTTAGGCGCTCTTTTTCTCGTCTTTATAGATCAATAATGCCAACGCCACTGCGGCAATACCGGAAACAAGTTTTCCAACGATCACGGGTAGTATGTACTCTGCGTTGAACGCCAAGGTGAACGCCATATGACTGCCGAACACGAATGCCGCAGACACTGCGAAAGCAGCGTTTAACACAACACCTTTTTTGTTCATTTTTTCCATCAGACTGAACGTCGTTGCATTGGTGACAAGCGTCGAAAGGAACGAAAACGCCGAAAGCGAATCAATGCCGATTTTGCTGCCGATCTTGCCAAGCGGCTTATTGAGTAATTTTGACACGACAAACATCAGCGGCAAGGCGCCCGACAACGTCACGCACGCATTGACACAAATAAAAGCGGCGTTCTCGAAGCTGTCGAAATGCTCGTATACCGTGATTTTTGTGAGAAACGTAAAAATAGAACACGCCAAACCGATCATCGCAACCCATCGGATAATATGACCGAATATCACAAACGCTTTGATGCAAAAATTCGTAAACAAAATCAGCACTGTGCCCAAAACGACCGCGAAAATAATCAACGGCAGTAACGAGATAAACAGCTCCCAAATACCGATCCCGCATAATAAGCCGCCGACGAAGCAACCAACCGGAACGGTCGTAATACCGCAAAGAAAACCGAAAAACAGTTCCTTGTGTTGCTCTTTGTTAACCACACCAATGGCAAACGGAATGGTAAAAGAGACGACACAACCCAGCATTGATGAAACGACAAAAGCGTTAAAATCACCGATGGATTCGGATTTGCATATTGCTTGTGCAAGCGTCATACCCCCCATATCGTTCGCAAAAAGGGAGGCGGGGATAACCGACGGATCAATGCGGAATACCGTATAGAACCAATCAAAGAACGGGGTCAACCAAACCCCGATCGCGGGAGCAATCACCAGCATGCCCAGCATAGAAAAAACCATCTGCGCAAACAGTTTAAACCCTCGTTCAAATTCCGCACCCAAGCCGAACTTGTTGCCTAACAGCTTATCCACGATGCCCAACATCGAAAAAATCAGAATAACAATTGTCAATACGTTCATAGTTCTACTTCCTTAAATCCTTCGTCTGTTAATATCCACTGTGAACGGAATCCCGCTTGCAACAGCAATTCCCTTGCTTCATTATAATGACAATCCAAAAAGTCCTTGTTGTGACAATCCGACGTGATTACCGCACCAAAACCACAACGGTGAAACTCCTTTAGAAATTCCGCTTGCGGATACGGAGTGGTGCGGTATCCGCGCGCGATCGCACCCGTATTCACCTCAAACAACGGGATCTTGCCTTTTAATTGGCGGATGGCTTCATATCCCAAGTGCAAATAGTCTTGTGAACAGACGTCAATAAACGGCCTTTGTTCATTTGTTTTCGTCAAAATATCAAAATGCCCCACGATATCCATTTTCCGTTTTTGAGGCAACAGCAACAACGTTTCAAAATATCGCTCGGCAAACGCTAACCCGTCACCGTGGAAATAGGTATCGACAAGCGCTTCGACTTGCCGAACATCTCTGTCAAAGCCTACTTTCTTTCCGTTAATATCCAAATAATGAACCGAACCGATAACGTAATCGAACCCGTCAATCGACACTTCGGAAAACAAGTCGAATTCCAACCCGCAAAACAGCTGAATTTTGTCTTGATACTGTTGTTTCAAGCGATGGATTTCGGCTTTGTACTCCTCCATCTTTTCCACTGCCATTTGATACGGATAGTCTGAAAATTCCATATAGGTATGCTCGGAAAAGCCAATAGACTGAAAGTTCTTTTGAATAGCCGTCAAAACAAGCTCTTCGGGCGAATCTTTTCCATCGGCATAGGTCGTATGGATATGTAAATTTTGCAGATGTTTCATCGTTTTGTCCGCCTCGTCGGTTTAATTGCCAAAGACATCACGTAGTATACCATAAAGCATTGGATAAGTAAAGAAAAAGCAGGTGTTTTTACACCTGCTTTTCATCATCGCTTGTTTTGTTTGACGCCTCTCACCAGTACCGTAATCAGCACGATGATCGCTGCCGTAAGCACAGCCACAAAACCACCGATCAGTACCCAACCCCAAACAACGTTGCTGTCAGGAGCGCCAAGGGGTTGCGGACCGACGCTCGTATCCCTGGCAGGTGCCGAAACGGGTGCCGCGTCACACTGCCACTCGGTCGCATTCAACGCATCGTTCTTGGCGCCGATCACAAGGACATTACGATCCGTTTCCGATCCTGTATATAAAACGGTGTTGAGCTTGTCGCAATTAAGAAACGCATACGCGCCAATTTTATCCACACTCTTTGAAATGGCAATGCTTTCCAACGCGCTGCAACCCGAAAACGCACTGCCGCCAATAGAAGTTATGTTGCTGGGAATTTCGGCAGATGTTAGCGCGTGGCAGTTCAAAAACAACGTACCGTTCAAAGCGGTCAAACCGCTTCCGATCGTCACCTTTGAAAGCTTGCTACACTCCATAAATGCCGCCGTACCCACGCTCTGGACACTGTTTGGAATGGTAATGCTTTCTAACGCACTGCAATAGGCAAACGTTTCTACACCGATCGTCTGCAAGCCGAGGCCGAACACGATCTTTTTAAGCGCAGTACACTGATAAAAGGCTTGGTCGTCCAAACTTTCCACACCATCAGCAACCGTTATTTCTTCCAGATGGGGTGAATGCGCAAAAGCCAGCATATCCACCTCTTTTACTCCGTCAGGAACGGCAAACGTCTTATCCGTTTTAGCGAGAGGATAGCAGATTAACGTGGTGATATCCTTGCTGAATAAAACACCATCACGCGTACAATAAGCCTTGTTGCCGAATGCGACGATAAACTTCGTCAAGGAATCGCATTTTTCAAACGCGCCTTTTTCAATATATGTAATACCGGCAGGAATTTTCAGCGTAACGATTTTATCGCATTTATCAAATGCACGTTCAAGAATGGCTACCACCGGATGCCCATCCATAGAGGAAGGAATCACGACGTCGCCACTGATATCTGTGTTTACGTCAATAATGGAAGCCAGACCTTCGGAAACTTGATAGGTATAATCACCGTGTTCTTTGGTTTCCAAGTTTCCCGCCATCGTCACCATACTCGCGGAAAACGCCGAAAGAAGGACAACACAAACAAACAAGATGGAAATGCATTTTTTCATACTCGGCAACCCTTTCTGTTAACAATACGTTAGCAGTATACCATAACTGAAGTAACCTGACAAGTCAAAATCCGCTCTGCCGCCCTGTAAAATGAAAAAACTTGTCTTTTCCTCTTTTATTTCGGGAAAAAACGTGATAAACTATGTAAGATATGGAATTAGTGTGACCGGGTTCGAATCCTGTCACACGGGGAGGACAACCATGCTCGAGCTGAAACATATTGGATACACCGTCACCGACGGGGACAAGCCCATTACTATTTTGAACGACATCAACCTGACGGTCGATGAACGATTCGTGGCGATCACCGGTCCGAACGGCGGCGGTAAATCTACGCTTGCCAAGATCGTGGCAGGTATCCTCACCCCCACCGCGGGACAGATCTTACTGGACGGTGAGGATATTACCAACCTGTCCATCACCGAACGCGCTCACAAGGGTATCAGCTTTGCCTTCCAACAACCGGTACGTTTCAAAGGTATCACGGTACACGATCTGCTGTCTTTAGCGGCAGGCAAAACGATGTCGGTATCGGAGGCTTGTACTTATCTGTCAGAAGTCGGTCTTTGCGCCAAAGATTATATTCATCGCGAAGTCAACGCCAGCTTGTCCGGCGGCGAACTGAAACGTATCGAGATTGCCACCGTGATGATTCGCGGCACCAAGTTGTCCATCTTTGACGAGCCCGAAGCGGGCATTGACCTGTGGAGCTTCCAAAACCTCATTCAAGTGTTTGAAAATATGCACGAGAAAAAGGGCGGTTCCATCCTCATCATCTCGCATCAGGAACGCATCTTAAACATTGCCGATAAAATCGTGGTCGTGGCAAACGGCACCGTATCCGACGTCGGCACCCCCGCTGTCATTTTACCCAAAATGTTAAATCAAAGCGGTCCCTGCTCGGCTTTAACTGACAAACTCAAATAAGGAGAACCGTATGGATACCATTAAACAAACTTTATTGGAAGCGGTTGCCGACCTGCACGACGTTCCCGAAGGTGCGTACAACATCCGCGCCAACGGCGAATTGTCCGGTCGTAACACCACCGCCAACATTGATATTATCACCAAAACGGACAAGCCCGGTATCGACATCCGCATCAAGCCCGGCACCAAAGGTGAGAGCGTGCATATTCCCGTCATTATCAGCCAAAGCGGTCTTTCCGAACTGGTCTATAACGATTTCTTTATCGGTGACGATGCTGACGTTACCATTGTCGCCGGCTGCGGTATTCACAACAGCGGTGACGATGAATCCCGTCACGACGGCGTGCACTCCTTCTTTGTCGGAAAAAACGCCAAAGTGCGCTACGTCGAGAAACATTACGGTGACGGCGACGGCAACGGCAAGCGTGTCATGAATCCCCAGACGGTCATCGTATTGGAGGAAGGCGCCGCGATGGAACTGGAAACCACCCAGATCAAGGGCGTGGACTCCACCAAGCGTATCACAAACGCGACACTCGCAGACGGCGCTTCGCTCATTATCCGCGAAAAACTAATGACTCACGGCGATCAGTTTGCCGAAACGGATTTCACGGTTGATCTGAACGGCGAAGATTGCTCTGCAAACGTCATTTCCCGCTCGGTTGCGAAAGACCGTTCCAAGCAACGGTTTTTATCCCGCATCAACGGCAACAACCGTTGTGCAGGACATACGGAATGTGACGCCATCTTAATGGATGACGCCAGTGTGTGTGCCATTCCCGAGATCACGGCAAATCACCTGGAAGCGAGCCTCATTCACGAGGCGGCAATCGGTAAGATTGCGGGAGAACAGCTCATCAAATTGATGACGTTGGGACTCACCGAGCAAGAAGCAGAAGAGCAAATTGTCAACGGTTTCTTAAAATAAGTGCTGTAAAAACGGTTATTTGTGTGCACAAATAACCGTTTTTGTGAATTTTTGAGAATTTATTGCGAATATATGCCCTTTTTTTCGTCGCTCATCCTGTGTATACTGAAAATAACCGAAGTCGGTCTCACAAGACCGTCGTATCATCACGAGGAGGTTTTATTGTGGAAAATTTATACCTTGGTGTTGCACAAGAAAATATCACACCGAAACTCGGCTGCCACCTGTACGGGTATTATCCGGATATTGTTGCCACAGGCATTCTGGATGAACTGGCACTGACCGCCTACTACTTTAAGCAAGGCGACAAAGAGGCACTGATGTTGAACGCTACGTTGTGCGCTTTTTCGACCGACTACGCCAAAACATTGCTGAAAGCGGTATCAGAAAAGATAAACATCCCGATTGAAAACATCCAGTTGTCCGCTACCCACACCCACACCGGTCCTTGCACCAAAGGCGGTCCCGGTTGGGGCGATCGCGACATCGACTATTGCGACAACATTTTCACTCCTGCCGTTCTTCGTGCCGCTGAAGCTGCGATGAAGTCAGCACAACCCGTTCGTATGGGTTATGCAACGGGCGAAAGCAAAGTCGGTATTAACCGTCGCGAGTTGCGAATTGACAACAATATCATTTTGGGTCAAAACCCTTGGGGTCCGATCGACCTGAAAATGACTGTTGTCGCTTTTGTGAACGATGATAACGAAACCGTCGCCACTATGGTCCACTATGGTTGCCATAACACATCCCTCGGCTCCTATGCTACCCCGAAAATCTCGCGTGACTGGTCGGGTATAATGTTGGATGCGTTGAGTGCAGCGACACGCGCTCCCTCCGCATTTTTCTGCGGTCCCGAAGGCGACACCGGCCCGCGTCTTTCCAATGGCAAGACGACCGGCGACGTCCACTTGATGAGAGAGATCGGCAAAGTGGCTGCAACAGACGTGTTACGCATCTACGGCACGATCGACACCTACACCGTTCCCGAGCTTTCCGTTGCCTGTGCGCAATTGGCTCTCCCGCTTGAAAAACGCAAGAGCAAAGCTGAAGCGGAAGCTCTGTACGAAAAATATAAGGACTGTACGCGCAATCTTGATGCTATGATTCGCGCACATGCCGAAAAAACTCTGGCTGCTATTGAAAACAACGAGCCCGAGCAAGAAGCACTGGTCCTTGACCAACCGATCATCCGCATCGGAGATTGCGTTTTTGTAGGTTCAACGTACGAACTCTACAGCGAAATCGGCTTGCGTGTACAGCGTGAGTTTGCTGATCATCACGTTATGATGGTCATTAACACGAACGGTAGCAACGCCTATCTTCCCACCGAAGAGTCCATTGTCAGAGGCGGTTATGAGGTAAAAGTATTCCTCTACAAAAACGTGCAACCGTATAAGGCAAATACCGATTTCACCTATGTTTTGCAAACCGTTGAAAACGTACAAAAAGTATTGGAGGAGTAAGAATTATGTATAGAATCGGACAAGAAGAAATCAATGAACTGATCAAGGTTATCGAAGCACGCAGCTTATTTAAGACCAGCGGCTTTAAAATGTCCGGCGAGGTTGAAAACAAACTGCGCGATAAGTTTGCCACCGATTATGCCATTTTTATGACCAGCGGTCACGCAGCACTTACCGCTTCGCTGATTGCGCTCGGTATCGGCCCCGGTGACGAAGTCATCGTTCCCGCTTACACGTATATCGCTACCGCTATGGCGGTTGTTGCAGCGGGCGCTATGCCTGTTATCGCCGAATCTGACGATACGCTGACTTTGGATCCCATCGACACCGAAAAGAAGATCACCTCTCACACGAAGGCGATTATGCCGGTACATATCCAGGGCTTCCCCTGCAATATGGACGCTATCATGGCTCTCGCCAAGAAATACAACCTGTTTGTCATTGAAGATGCTTGCCAGGCAGACGGTGGTCATTATAAGGGCCAACGTCTTGGCACCATCGGCGATGCAGGTGGTCTTTCCTTTAACTTCTTTAAGATCATTTCCTCGGGTGAGGGCGGTGCGTTGCTGACCAACAATCGCAAAGCGTTCGAAGCAGCTCTCATTTATCAGGATGCTTCTGCCGTTGCGTTCTTCGGCAATCAGTTGGATGGCTTTACGGTTGACGGTTTCTGCGGTCATGAATTCCGTTCCAACGAACTGTGTGCCGCGGTGATGAACGTTCAGCTTGATCGTATGGACGGCATCCTCGCTGATCTGCGTAAAAACAAGAAATATATCATGAATGCGCTGTCCGACGTGGCTGCTTTCATCCCCTCCAACGACATCGAGGGCGATTGCGGTACGACTGTGGCGTTCCAATTTGATTCTGCTGAAAAAGCAGACAAATTCGCCAAAGCGGAAGGCGTTTTCGGTACTGTGCCGATCAACACCGGCAAGCACATCTACAAGCACTGGACACCCATTATGGAAAAACGCGGTGCGTTTAACCCGCTGATGGATCCGTTCAAGATGGAAGCTAACCGTGACATTGTTCCGGACTATCGCGAAGATATGTGCCCGGCAACGCTCGATCGTCTTGCTAAAGTCGTATACATCGCCGTTGATCCCGACGATACTACTGAAAAGTTGGACGCAAAAATCGCTCTGTACAAATCCGTCTTGGCAACCTTATAAACACAATCAAAAAGCGGGAGCCTCACAAAATGTGAGGCTCCCGCTTTTTTGATTTTTTTACTTGTCTGCCAAAACGGACAACAGCGTCCAACTGCCGTCATCGTTTTGCCGCACGGTATACCGTTGGCTGTATTTTGCCATATCGACCGTCGGGTCGATAGCGTTACCGCGCAGATCGTACTCAATATCCGCGTCCGACACGTACGCCACCAGCACGGTATACACGTCTTTTTTATGCGTGATCCTACCCAGCACCGGTGTGTATCCCGACGTGTTGATGGACATCGGAACGTAATAGCAATTGTTTTCGGTTTTATATTCTATATCACCGATCGTACGATGTGTGAGAGTTGCCTCACCGAACAGATATCGATACGATTCCTCTACCGTCGTCTGCGGCACGATCATACGATATTGTGTTTCCTCTACCGGATAGGCACACTCCTCATCCCGCTCGCGCAACTGGCGGATACGTTCCGCCTCGGAAATGCGGTACACCGCCGCGAGCAGCAACGGATCGGCATCTTCGGTGGTATCCGCACTGTCGAACTCCGACGGGCAAAACTGCATCACGGGATCAAGGAACGTATACAATTCTTCCCGCAACGCGGTATCGTCGTTTGCCTGCACGATCCAACCGATCGCCGTCGTGATGACCGAGATCACCCCGATCAACGCAAACAATAACACCAAAAAGCCGAGGGGCGCCGCATACCGAATACGGCGATGCCGTTTCACACGCACTGAAATCGGCTGTTCTTCCGTTATCGGTTCACGGGATTCTTCTTGTTCCAAACGGATCTCTTCTTCGCTCATACAGGACTTCCTCCTTTATAGGAATATACGTAATACTCGCACCGCTTCCGCATCTGCACGGCCGAGCCCTAAAAAGGTATGCTCCGGATTATACATACGTACCGTTTCAGCATCCTGCGGCAGATCGTTTACCCGATCCACCGACAGTTCGCCGCCGTTACAAAACCGCACCGCCTGTGCCGCTGTCACTGTAACGGCAGGATACACGGTAAACGCGGTGTCTATCGGCAGAATTCGACTTTGCAAACTGCCGTCCTCTGCCATTTTTCGGCAATCATCGGGCGTCAGGCACTCGGATAATTCATATCCTGCCGCCATTTCGCGCCGTAGTGCCGTCATCACTGCGCCGCAACCAAGCACGCGTCCCAAATCGTCACACAAGGTGCGAATATAGGTGCCTGCCGAACAATCGCAGAGCAGCTGTAACAGTCCGTTTTTGGCATCGTATTCGACGATCTCTAACGTATGAATCGTGATCGGTCGCGCTTCACGCTCGATCTCAATTCCCTGCCGCGCCAGATCGTACAACCGCACGCCATCTTTTTTTAGTGCCGACATCATCGGCGGCACTTGCAAGATCTCACCGCGAAAGGTGGGCAATACCGCCTCGATCTCCGCTAATGAAGGGAGCGCACATCCCGTTTCGGTCACGGCACCCCAGATATCCAAGGTATCGCTGCATTTACCAAACTGTAAGGTGGCACGATACCGCTTATTGTGTGTGGGCAACAACGGAATCGCACGCGTTGCCTTGCCGAACATCAGCGGCAACACCCCCGTTGCCATTGGGTCCAACGTGCCCGCGTGACCGACTTTTTTCTCACCGATCAAGCGTCTGAGCAACGCACAGCAAGAAAATGACGTCATTTCCTGCGGTTTGTCCACACATAAGATACCATCCATCATTTCACCTCAGTGATACGCGGCACGGCTTTGTGAATCGCCTCACGCAATTGCGCAATCACTTCATCCGCCGTACCCGACAACGTGCAGCCCGCCGCGCGCGGATGACCGCCGCCGCCAAGTAAACCGCAGATTGCCGCAGCATCAGCGTGCGTGCCGGTGCGAATACTGACTTTGTAATCGCCATCCCTTTTTTCACGCAGCATCACGCCGACCCAAACGCCCTCAATCTGGCGTGTCAGCGGCGATAAGCCTTCCATATCGTTTTCTTCGGCACCACTTTTTTCGATCATATCCACCGTCACGGACATTACTGCCGTGCGGTTGTGATCGTAAAACGTGATGGACTGTAACGCTAATTTTTCCAACTGCATACGGGCGTGTGACTTGATATCAAACATCGCACGATTGATCGGCTCTGCCTGAGCGCCCGCTTCCATCAACTGCGCCGCCATATAGTGCGTCAGCGCGGTGGTGTTGCTGTACTTAAAGCACCCCGTATCCGTAGCGATGCCGGTATACAGGCAATCCGCTATCGTCTGGTCAACGGTAACGCCCATCGCTTCAATCACTTGCAGAATAATCATCGCATTGGCACCCATCGACGCATCCAAAAGCAAGTGCTTTTCGAATTCGCGGTGGGAGCCGTGATGATCGATACACAGGTCGATTTTATCCACGTACGATTGCAACGATTCGCCGAGCAATTTGCTGTCCGCAACGTCTACCGCACAAATAAAGTTCGGTTCAAAATCCGGCTGCGGCACAGCACTTACCATATAGTTGTATTTTTCGGGGATCGCATCGTTGCATGCAACACGCACGGTCTTACCGAGCGATTGTAAAGCGTGGCAAAGCGCGAAACCCGAACCGATGGTATCTCCATCGGGAAAATGATGGATCAAGATCAGAATACGGTCAGCGGAAACGAGCATGTCCGCCGCTTCGCTGACAGTAACACGCTTACTCATCCCTGCTCTCCGTTTCCTTGTTTTTCGTTTTTCAACCGTCCAAGCTGTTCGGCAATATGCGAGCTGTACGCGATGGAATCGTCTGCGACAAACCGCAGCTCGGGCACGTGGCGCAATTTAAGCGCCAGCCCCAACTCCCGCCGCATATATCCGGCAGCGGAGGTTAACCCCTTAACCGCTGTCTTTGCCGCTTCGATGCCGTCCATAGAACTGATATATACCGTCGCATAGGACATATCCCGCGTGACGTCGACACGAACGATGCTGATAAGCCCCGTCACGCGCGGATCCTTCACGGTGCGAAGGATAGCGGTCAATTCCCGCATAATATCCTCACCGGTGCGGTCCATTCGAAAACTTCCCATACCGAGTCCTCCTTATTAGTCGCGATATTCCTCGATAATATAGGTTTCGTAAATATCGCCCTCTTGAATGTCGGTAAATTTCTCCAAACCGATACCGCACTCATAGCCTTGAGCCACTTCACGCTGGTCATCCTTGAAGCGTTTGAGCGAGATCATCTTATCGTCGCCGATGATGATACCGTCACCCACGATACGCAACAGATCGTTACGATACACTTTGCCATCCAGCACGTAGCAACCTGCGACCAAACCGACACCGGTAATGCGGTAGACCTGACGGACTTCCGCACGGCCGTGCAGCACTTCGCGCGTCTTGGGAGCGAGCATACCTTTCATAGCTGCCTCGATCTCATCCAAGCAATCGTAGATAATGCGATACATACGCATATCCACCTCTGCCTGTTCCGCCGCAACCTGTGCAAGCGGTTCGGGACGAACGTTAAAGCCGACAACGATGGCTTTCGATGCTTGCGCGAGCATAATATCGCTCTCGCTGATAGCACCAACTGCACCGTGGATAACACGTACGCGCACTTCCTCGTTGGAAAGCTTCTCGATAGACTGGCGCAACGCCTCGACAGAACCCTGAACGTCCGCCTTCACAATGACGTTCAATTCCTTCATATCGTTGGCGTGCATTTGATCAAACAGGTTATCGAGCGTAACCTTCTGATACAGTTTGAACTGTTCTTCCTTCGCGGACTGCTTGCGCTGTTCCACAAGTTCACGCGCCAAGCGCTCATCCGATACCGCGTTGAACACGTCACCCGCGGTCGGTACCTCGGCAAGACCCATAATCTCGACAGGCACCGACGGACCGGCCACCGTAACTTTACGTCCGCAGTCATCCACCATCGCACGCACACGGCCCACTGCCGTGCCCGCCACAACGATGTCACCGGCACGCAACGTACCGTTCTGTACCAAGAGCGTCGCGATCGGACCGCGGCCCTTGTCCAAACGTGCTTCAATAACCGTACCCTTCGCGGCACGATCGGGATTTGCTTTGAGTTCTTTGATCTCCGCGACAAGCAGCACCGATTCGAGCAACTTGTCAATACCGTTACCGGTCAATGCCGATACCGGCACGCAGATCACGTCGCCGCCCCACTCCTCGGGTACCAACTCATACTCGGTGAGCTGTTGCATAACCTTATCGGGGTTGGCGGTGGGTTTATCCATTTTATTGATCGCCACGATGATGGAAACACCGGCGGCTTTCGCGTGATTGATCGCTTCAATGGTCTGCGGCATAATACCGTCGTCGGCAGCCACAACCAAGATCGCAATATCCGTCACCTGCGCACCACGGGCACGCATCGACGTAAACGCCGCGTGACCGGGAGTATCCAAGAACGTGATCGACTGTCCCTGGATCTTTGCGCGATATGCACCGATATGCTGGGTGATACCGCCGGCCTCGCCGTCGGTCACCTTGGTCTTGCGGATCGCATCCAAAACGGAGGTCTTACCGTGGTCGACGTGTCCCATAACAACCACAATGGGATCGCGGGACTGCAGATCGGTATCCTCGTCTTCGTGATCGTCGATAATGCGTTCCTCGATCGTCACTACGACTTCGCGTTCAACCTTGGCGTGGAATTCTTCCGCTACCAAGAACGCGGTATCGAAATCGATCTCCTCGTTTGCCGTCACCATCATACCGAGAATCATCAACTTCTTGATAACCTCAGCGACGGTCGCTTTAAGACGGGTGGCAAGTTCAGACACCGTGATGGTTTCACCCACCGTGATGGTCATCTGTTTTTGCTTGCGCTCCATCTGAATACGGTTCAAACGCTCCGTCTCGGTCTCACGACGACGTTGCGGCTTCTTATACTGCTGGGATTTCTGATTGATCTTCTGCTTTTTGATAGCGCCGCCGTCACCGCGTACACGGTTAGAGGTCTGCGCCATCACGTCAAATTTCTCATCGTACTTATCGCCGATGTTCTGCTGTACCGAACGGGTATCCACCGTGCGGCGCTCAATGGGAGCGCGTGCAGGTGCAGGCTGCTTTGCCTTCTCCTTCTTCGGTGCATTGGCTTTTGCCGCCAAAGCCGCGGCAATCGGACTGTTTTCGTCCGGCACGGGCTCATCCTTTTTGGCAGCTTTTGCTTCTTCTTCCGCTTGCTTGGCGGCTTCGGCTGCAGCTGCTTTCTCGGCAGCATCCTTTTCCGCCACCTTCGCCACGCGGCGCTCCTCCGCTTCAGCGAAATAGGCATCTAAACTTTCCATATTATGCTTTTGCGTATAATAATCGAAGACGATATCCAGTTCGTCCTCCACCAACGCCGTTGCGCTCTTTTTCGGGACATCCGAAAAACGGCTGAGCAAATCAATAATTTCCTTACCCGCCACTCCGAGATCCTTGGCAACGTCGCTGACGCGATATTTAATCATCATAATGGGATTCCTCCTCTACGTACTGTAAAATGGCTTTCGAGAAGCCCTCGTCTGCCGTGGCAAGCACGGCGATCGGCTTATGTGAGCCGATGGCTCGTGCCGTTTCTTCTTTAGTAAGAGGCAACCGATATACGGGCTCGGTCGGTAATCGAAATCGCAACTCCTTGACGGTGCGCTCGGCGGCGTCGCCGGCAATCATCAACAATGTGTTTTCGGTACCGCACAATGCAACAACTGCATCAAATCCGGTCACCAAACGACCGGCACGACGGCACATACCGAGCAGTCCGATCAGTTTGTCAGGCGTCATTCGTCTGCAAAGCCTCCTCCAACTGTGTATACACGGCATCGGGGATCTGACAGGAAAACGCTTTTTCCAACCGCCGCGCTTTTTTCGCTGCGGCAAGGCACGCTTCCTCGGGACAAATGTATGCGCCACGGCCCGCCTTTTTGCCGGTACGATCCAGTGAGATCGCGCCTTCGGGATCCTTGACGATCCGCACCAATTCTTTTTTCGGTTTCATTTCACCGCATCCCGTGCACATACGCAGGGGGATCTTTTTCGGTTTGTTGACCATGCGGGGCGTCTCCTTTCAAGGGGCCTGGATTGTGCTGCATGGGCGGCTTCCAGGCCCCTGCCTTTTTGTGCTGAAAAAATTCGGGCAAGGGCAAAATGCGGTTCCGCCTTACGGCGGCAAAGGACTGCGGGTTTTGAAAGTCCGTGATAACGGACACGCGGCCTGTGCT
>JAZQTM010000054.1:0-4771 GCA_045630765.1 Acutalibacteraceae bacterium
ACTTGCATTTTACCGCAAGGTATACTATAATAGGTTGGTCTTTGGAATCCGTTTCGTGAATCCATGCGAAACGGGGACTAATGCTAATACATTAGAGCAGGCGTTCCGCTGCCACTGTGCTGATGGCCGGTCGGGCATGAACTCCGGAAAAATGAAGGAGGATTTTATCATGGATGCTTTGAAAATCATTGCTGCTGACAGCGTAAAAGAGGCAGCACCCGAGTTCGCTATCGGTGATACCATTCGCGTGGACGTTAAGATCCGCGAAGGTGACCGCGAAAGAATTCAGGCGTTTGAAGGTACGGTTATTGCCAAGAAAGGCAGCGGCGTTTCGGAAACCTTTACGGTTCGTCGTGTGTCCTACGGTGTCGGTGTGGAGCGTGTGTTCCCGCTGCATTCCCCCAACGTTGCGGCTGTGAAAGTTGTCCGTTACGGTAAGGTTCGCAGAAGCAAGCTGTACTATCTGCGTGATCGCGTGGGTAAAGCCGCGAAGGTCAAAGAGCTGATTAAATAAGCTGACAAAGAGGGGGAGGAAATCATTTGATTTTCTCCTCTTTTTGCATTTTGTATGGAAAGGAGAGGATCGGTATATGGATCAATCTATTCAATGGTTCCCCGGTCATATGACTCGCACAAAACGTAAGATTACGGAACTCTTGCCGCAGGTGGACATCGTCATTGAAGTGGTGGATGCCCGTATTCCCATCAGCAGCCGCAATCCCGATTTGGATTCGTTGGTTGCAAAAAAGCCGCGGTTGCTGATCCTCAACAAAGCAGATATTGCGGACGAGGCAGCAACGGCACGTTGGCTTGCCTATTACCGCGATCACAATATTCCCGCTATTGCAGTGGACTGCAAGAGTGGAAAGGGCGTTAATCGTTTTGCTCCGCTTATGCGCGAGATCTTAAAAGATAAGATTGCCGCTTGGCAAGCAAAAGGAATGGTAAACCGTCCGATTCGTGCGATGGTTGTGGGGATTCCCAATTCGGGGAAATCCTCGTTTATCAATCGTATGGCGCGCGGCGGCAAGGCAAAGGTAGAAGATCGTCCCGGTGTCACCCGCAATCAGCAATGGTTTGTCATTGACAGCGGTGCGCAATTGTTGGACACCCCCGGTATTCTGTGGCCGAAATTTGAGGATCAACAGGTGGCGCAACATTTGGCGTATACCGGTGCTATCCGCGATGAGATCTTGGATAGCGAGGAACTGGCGGTTGGGCTTTTGGATATTTTGGCGACCGATTATGAAGATTTTCTGCGCAGCCGCTATAAATTGACTGAACCGCTCGATGAAGATCGTTTCGAATTGTTACAGCAGATTGGGCGCAAACGAGGAATGCTTATCTCCGGCGGCGAGGTGGATACCTTGCGCGCATCCGTGATGCTGTTAGATGAATTCCGTGGTCAGAAGATTGGTCGCATCACGTTAGAACAACCGGTGGAGGAATGAGTATGGAAACAAAAGAAAAACGATTTGCCGGCTTGTATGAGTGGGTGGAGATCATTACCACGGCTTTGATAGCCATCACGCTTATCTTTACCTTTTTATTCCGTTTGGTGAATGTAGACGGAACCTCTATGCAAGGCACGTTGAACGACAGAGAACGGCTAATCCTTTCTTGCTTGCCGTATACTCCCGAGCGCGGTGACATCGTGGTGATAAGCCGCGGGACGGATGACGAGCCGCTGATCAAGCGTGTGATCGGTGTTGCGGGCGATACGGTGAACGTTGATTCAACAAGCGGTAAGGTCTATCTTAACGGTAAGGTTCTGGATGAACCGTATATTAAAGTTCCGACGTCGGCTGAACTGATGAAGGGTGAGGTTACCGTTCCCGAAGGTATGGTGTTTGTTATGGGTGACAATCGCCGCGCGGGACAATCATTAGATAGTCGCACCTTCGGTTGTATTGAAGCGGAGCGCCTGATCGGCAAGGCGGTTTTTCGGATATCGCCGATCAATCGTTTTGGAGGCTTATATGACTAATTTCGAGTTTGACGAGCAATTCCGTCAGCAAGGTGCGGCGTTGCTATGCGGCGTAGATGAAGCGGGGCGTGGTCCGTTGGCGGGTCCCGTTTTTGCGGCGGCGGTCGTGTTTGATCCCGCACGCATACCGGAAGGACTCAACGATTCCAAAAAGCTTTCCGAGAAAAAACGGGAAGCACTGTTTGATGAGATTTGCGAGCAGGCGTTGGCATTCGGCATTGCTGAAGCGACGGTTGAAGAAATTGAAGAGCATAATATCTTGCAAGCAACGTTTATGGCAATGCGTCGTGCGGTAGAAAAACTTTCCGTGCAGCCGCAATTGATCTTGATCGACGGCAACCGAATTCCGAGTGGATTATCGGCGCCGGCACAGTTCGTTATTAAAGGGGATGCCTTATCTGCTTCCATTGCAGCAGCATCGATTTTGGCTAAAGTCAGCCGTGATCGGGTAATGTTGCAGTTGGCAGAACAGTATCCGCAATATGAGTTTACCAAGCATAAAGGCTACGGCACGGCACTTCATTACGAACGATTGGCGCAGTATGGAATTTCACCGATCCATCGTCGCAGTTTCTTAAAGAAGATATTGTAAAGGGTGACCGTTAAAAATGGCAGATGTTTCAAAAGGGGCGGCCGGCGAGGTGTTGGCTGCCCGTTTTTTACGTGATAAGGATTATGAAATTTTGGCGGGAAACTACCATTCCCGCTTTGGTGAGATAGACATAATTGCAGCAGATGATGAGTATATTGTGTTCGTGGAAGTCAAGAGTCGCGCGGAGGATTCGTATTATCTGCCGCGTGAAGCAGTCACGGCGCAAAAACAACGACGCATTATCAAAACCGCGTTGCATTATATCGCTTACAATCCCGATCCGCGTCAAATGCGCTTTGATGTGATTGAGGTTGTTACCGCCAAAGACGAACCGCTGAAAGCGCTTGACATTCGCCACATAGAAAACGCATACGGGGGATAGGCTCATTGCGCTTGTTCGATTTACACTGCGATACCATCTACGAATGTTATCAAAAAAGGGAGACGCTTTTTCGCAACTCCTGCGCGCTTGATTGGAAACGCGGGCAGCAGTATCAACCGTGGTGTCAGGTTTTTGCCGTGTGGATACCGGACAGTGTGCGGGGCGAACTTGCTTGGCGGCAGTGCCTTGAGATGCTGGCATATGCGAAGGCACAAGCATCGAAAGAACTTTGCTTTCCGCAAACCAAAGCACAACTGCAAGCCGCCTTGAATACTAACGGTCTTATCGGCTTTTTAGGGGTTGAAGGTGGTGCCGCGTTGGCGGGAAAACCCGAACGTGTGACAGAATTGGCAAAACTCGGTGTAAAGGTGTTGACTGTTACATGGAACGGCACCAACGAACTGGGAAACGGCTGTATGGCGGATGATGTCGGTGGGTTGACCGAGGTTGGCAAGCAAGCAGTACGTATGATGGAACGGTGCGGTATCGTACCCGACGTATCGCACTTGAACGAAGCGGGCTTTTGGGATGTTACCGACCTAACAAAGTCGCCGTTTATCGCCAGTCATTCGGTATCGATGTCCGTTGCCGCGCATCCGCGTAATCTGCGCGACGAGCAATTTTGTCTGTTGCGTGATCGGGGTGGATTGGTAGGGCTTACCTTGTGTGCCGAGCAACTGGGTGAACAGAGTTTTGATCGCTTATACCGCCATTTGGAGCATTTTTTATCGCTTGGCGGGGAAAAGGCCGTAGCACTCGGATGTGATCTGGATGGTACCAAAGTGCCGGAGGAATGGCGGGGGATCGGTGTGTATGAACAGTTTGCGGAATACCTGCAAAAACGCGGTGTGAGCGATACGTGTATCGATCGCTTGTTTTTTGAGAATGCACATCGTTTTTTTATGAGGCTTTTACCGTAATAAGACTTTACAAGTTATAAAAAATGCGATACAATAAAGGGTAAT
This sequence comes from Acutalibacteraceae bacterium, assembly GCA_045630765.1. Classification (GTDB taxonomy): domain Bacteria; phylum Bacillota; class Clostridia; order Oscillospirales; family Acutalibacteraceae; genus RGIG3009. The sequence goes on from JAZQTM010000054.1 coordinate 3,927, forward strand.
TTGGCAGAGGAGTTTGATAGACTATGATGTATAACAGTACGCGTGATCGTTCCGTTCGAGCGACGGCTGCCGAGGCGATTGCTCGCGGCATCTCCGAGGAGGGCGGTTTATTCGTTCCCGAGTGCATTCCGTCCATTACGCTTGGCGACATTAAAGGTCTTGCTGACAAAACGTACGTCAAACGTGCCGTGTTCGTATTGTCGCGGTTTTTAACCGACTTTACGGATGAAGAAGTACAAGACTGCGCCGCATCCGCCTACACGGTGGAGCGTTTCCCCGGGGACCATCCCGCACCGGTCCATTTCATGGAAGATGGTACGGCGGTGCTGGAGCTGTGGCACGGTCCTACTTGTGCATTTAAGGATATGGCGTTGCAGATTTTGCCGCATTTTATGCGTGTGTCGGTTGGTAAAACCGCTAAGGGCAAAGAAATCATCATTTTGGTTGCGACTTCGGGTGATACGGGTAAAGCGGCTTTGGAAGGTTTCAAAGATGCACCGCATACGCGTATTTTGGTGTTCTACCCCGAAAAAGGTGTCAGCCCGATGCAGAAACTGCAGATGACCACCCAAGAGGGCGGCAACGTGGCAGTATGTGCTATCCGCGGTAACTTTGACGATGCACAGACGGGCGTGACAACCATCTTCACCGATGCGGCTGTGAAAGCGAAACTTGCCCAACACGATATGATGTTCAGTACTGCCAACTCTATTAACTGGGGTCGTTTGGTGCCGCAGATCATTTACTACGTATCTGCTTATTGCGATCTTTTGAAAGACCGCAAAATTCAGATGGGTGACCCCATTAACGTGGTGGTGCCCACGGGTAACTTCGGTAATATTTTG
>JAZQTM010000055.1:0-51618 GCA_045630765.1 Acutalibacteraceae bacterium
CTTGAAAACAAAAAGTTTGAAAATGTAAAACATTTCTATTTGTTGATGCTTGCTCGCTCTTACTTTGAAATAGGCGACTTAGAAAACCTAAGTATAATTAACGAAAAGTTCAAAGGTTATGTGATGGGGCACGCAAGTGGAAACAAAATCAAAGAAAATTATATTTATTTTAAGTTTGTTGATTTGTATCTGTCGGGTGAATTTTCTACTGCGAAAGAACTTTATGGGAAATTATATTCAAGTCAAAAAGAAAACCAAAGCAACGTTAAATTAAATGATGTTTCTATAAGATTTACATTTGCTGTTTGTTGTTATAAATGCGGTGAGTTTGCAAAAGCAACTGAATTGTTTAATGATGTAATTGCTCTTGCACCCACTTTTCATTATGCAGAAATAGCAAAAGGATATTTAGAGGCAATAAACAATAACACCGATTATATCCCCGAACAAATAACTTTTGATACGGATACAACAAATATTCCTACCCCTAAATCGAGAAAGAAATTTAAAATCATTTATGCGGTATGTTTTTCCTTGATATTAATTGGTGTAATCGGTTCGGCGATAATTCCGGTAACGGCTCCGAAACAACCTGTGCATTTCAAAGGAATTGACTATTATTCAACTAAAAGCGATGTTCACTCTATATATGGAAAACCCGATGAAGTAAGAGAGTATGATTCGTTTGAAGGCCAATATTATGACTTTTACAATGTTAAATATTTAGGTGTAAAAGCGACATTACAATTTACATATTATATTGACAGCGATATATTGCAAAGTTCCTGGTTTACTATTGATTCAACAAAGTTTCCAAGTTATGATGAATATAAATCAGCTGTTAATAAAACCTATACCTATTTTTCAAAAACGCTTGCAAAATATAGAATTGAAGATGAAAGTGACGAAAGTGGACGATATATAACTTGGTTCAATGACAAAGGCGCATATTCTTATAGTATGTTTGAAATTGAATTAACCTTTTCCAAAGAAGAAAATGATATTAGGGAATGTACTGTTTTTGAGTTCTGCAAATATAATGAATAAAATGAAAGTTGTGTGGAAATTTCCACACAACTTTCATTTTTGCTTTAATAAATAATTATGTCCTTACGGTTACAACGCTTATGCGGGGGTATTACAGCCACAATCAGATTCTCGCCACGCCGGTCTCGCGAGCAGCCTGTGCCACGCGCTCTGCGACCGTTTTACCGATGCGCTCGTCAAAAGCGAACGGCATAATGTATTCCTCGTTGAGTTCTTCGTCGGATACCAGCGACGCGATCGCCAGCGAAGCCGCCATCTGCATCTCTTCGTTAATATCCGAAGCACGCACATCCAACGCACCGCGGAAAATACCGGGGAATGCCATCACGTTGTTGATCTGGTTCGGGAAATCCGAACGACCGGTACCCACCACGCGAGCGCCCGCGGCTTTTGCCTTGTCGGGCATAATTTCCGGAACGGGGTTTGCCATCGGGAACACGATCGCATCCGTATTCATGGATTTAACCATCTCTTCGGACACACAGTTCGGTGCAGAAACACCGATAAAGACATCAGCGCCTTTCATGGCATCCGCCAACGAACCGGTCATTTTTTCACGGTTGGTAACAAGGCTCATTTCCGCCTGTGCGGGGTTGAGCTGCTCGTCACCTTCGCACAAAATACCAAAACGATCGCACATCGTCAGGTGCTTCACACCGAGCTTGAGCAGGTGCTTACCGATAGCAATACCGGCAGAACCGGCACCGTTGATCACGCAACGGATCTCGCCGATCTCTTTTTTCGTCAAACGCAGAGCGTTGAGCAACGCGGCGCCTACCACGACCGCCGTACCGTGCTGGTCATCGTGGAACACCGGAATATCACAGATCTCTTTCAAACGGCGCTCGATCTCAAAGCAACGCGGTGCCGCAATATCTTCCAAGTTAATACCGCCAAAGCTGCCGGACAGCAAATAGATGGTACGCACCAACTCGTCAACGTCTTTCGTGCGCAGGCAAAGCGGGAACGCGTCCACGTCGGCGAATTCCTTGAACAGTACGCATTTACCTTCCATAACAGGCATACCGGCTTCAGGACCGATATCACCAAGGCCCAACACGGCAGTACCGTCGGTAATGACCGCCACCATATTCCAACGGCGCGTCAGTTCGAACGATTTGTCATAATCCTTGTTGATCGCCAAACACGGCTCTGCAACACCGGGGGTGTATGCGATGGAAAGCTGCTCGCGGTTAGTCACAGGGGTACGCGAAACAACTTCGATCTTGCCTTTCCATTCATAGTGCTGCTGTAATGCTTTTTCTTTAATATCCATAATAACACGCTCCTTTTTTATTTATAAGAACTGCTTGCCGCATTTTCAAATGTAACGTCGCCCAAATACTTCACAGGATCCAAGCCAACGTACTTACACATATCAAACATTTCCGCCACGGTATTGATATTGACCGCAATACCGTTTTCAAGGCGATCCGCTTTGGCGATGATTTCTTTTTCTCCGTGCGTATAAATGCGGGTAGCGCCCTCGGATTTCGGGGATTCGCGCAACTCTTGCAGGAAGGTGGACAAATGCTCCTTAATATCGCCAACGTCGCCAAAGATTTTGGGATCGATTACGATAAAGCCGTGGCAGGTACCGCCCTTGCCGCCGATATGCGTATGATTGGACGTAAGTCCCATCGACAAAATCGAGCAGAAAATCTCGCAGAACATACCGTAACCGTAACCTTTGTGGCTGCCCGACTGTTCGGTTTCACCGCCAAGCGGCATAATACCGCCGCCGTTTTTCGCCACAATGTTGGCAAGAACGTCTTTCGCATCGGTTGAACCCTTACCGCTTGCGTTCAGCGCCCAACCCTCGGGCAACGGTTTGCCGAGCTTGTTGTAAATTTCCAGCTTGCCGCGCGTAACAACCGTCGTCGAAGCATCAAAGAAGAAGTCGTACGGCTCGGCAGGCATCGCAATTGCGATCGGGTTACTGCCCAGCATCGCAAGTCGACCAAACGTCGGCACCATGATCGCTTCACTGTTGGTCATTGCCATACCGATCAAGCCGGCGTCGCACGCCATCTTGGCATAATATCCGGCAATACCGAAGTGATTGGAATTGCGCACCGTCACGATCGCCACACCGCTGGTCTTTGCCTTTTCAATCGCCGTGCTCATCGCCTTGTGAGCAATCAACTGTCCCATACCGTCGTGACCTTCGATAACCGCCGAAACGGGGGTTTCAAAAACAACTTCAGGTTCAGCCTCCACTTTGATAAGACCTTTTTCAATACCCTTGTGATACCGCGCCAAACGCTGCATACCGTGCGATTCAATGCCGTATAGGTCAGACAGCAACAACACGTCGGTAATAATCTCGCTTTGCTCTTTGGTAAAACCAAAACTGCCAAAGCAATCTTCACAGAACGTTTTCAGCTGATCGTACGAGTAGGTTAAATAAGTAGATGCCATACTCTAGTCACTCTCCTTTGATGCGAATTCTTCCGTATAGTATTGTATCACACAAGTATATGCGGGAACAAGAGACAATTTGTCTTTTTTTTGCACTTTTTGTTCATAACGTTCTTAAATTTATTACTCGCAAAAAAACGAGCAGGCTTTTGCAGCCTGCTCGTTTCGCATCCTTCTTTATTTTGCCGTCGTCGTTTTCGAGGCTTCGGCATTCACCACGGGCAAATACGTGTTGCTCTTGAGCAGTCGAATCGCCGCTTGCAACTGTGTATCTTCCTCGTCAGTCATCAAATTAAAATACACCTGCTTATCGTACGCCAGATCCGCCGTTTCGTCGGGCATAAGACCGACGTCCTTCCAACTCTCACCGCTTTGGATACGATAGATCACACCGGTCGAAAGCCGCACGGCGCCTTTGTCCGATTGGATAGTGGCGTAATCCTGCACGACTGCTTTACCTTGCGTGGAGGTGCCGACCAAGCGCGTTTTGGAGAGATCCTGCAACACGCCGGCAAACAATTCCGCTTCACCGATCGTGTTACCGTTCACCAACGTCACGGACGGTGCCGTCATCTCGTAGGTGTCGGTGGCACTGAACGTCACGGTTCCGTCTTTCTTTTGACAATCCGCATACGGACCGCGCGGCAGCAGATAATCCAATATTTCCTTGGCGGCGTCGATCTGACCGCCCGCATTGTTACGCACGTCAAACAGGAAATAGGTAGCGCCGTTTTGCGTTAATTCATTGTATACGTTCTTGAACTGCAACGGGGTAAGGTTGTTAAACTCCGTGATGCGAATATACCCGATGGTATCTTCAATCAAACGTCCCGTAACGCTCACCGCCGTATACGTGTTGGAAGACAGTTCCACCGCGGTGGACGTGCCGTTTTGCTGGAAAGTAAGGATCAGTTTTTCCGACGAGTTGATCTTCGATTGTACCAACTCATAGGAGGCACCCGTCACGGCTTCGCCGTCGATCGCCGTCAACACCGTACCTTTCTCAATACCGGACAAAGCGGCAGGCGAATTTTCGTCTACCGACGACACGATCAACTCCGTACCCTTAGCGGTAACCGTCAACCCGAAGCCGGTACGGTTGCCCGCCAAACGACTCTGGATCTGCTGATATTCCGCCGCGGATAAATACGCCGCGTACGGATCCTCCAAGCCGTCAATATATCCGTTTGCCAACGCCGCACGCAACTTTTCTTCGTCAATGGTATATCCTTTGCGCGCAGCGGAATCGATTTCGTCAATGTAATCATACATTGCCTGACGCTGGCCGACGTCGCTGACAAGAGAGCTGAAATGCCGCATCGCCAGTACCATGGTGCAGGAGATCGTCAAAGTGACTGCCAACAGCACCACCGCGATCATGACACCAAACGATATCTTTTTGTTCATACTCCCTCACCCGTTCCTAAACTGTTATGACGGTACAACTACGTAGCCTTTGCCGACCGGATCCACACGAACGTTGTCCTCACGCACCTCAAAGTGCAGGTGCGCGCCGTACGATTGACCCGTATTGCCGATAACACCGATCTGCGTCAAACCGCCGGTCACGTACTGTCCGACCGTGACGCTCGGTGTATACCGCATATGTGCATACAAGGTCACGATACGCACGCCTTTGGAATCCAAACCGTGGTCGATCATACAGAAATTACCGTAACTGTAATGCATCGATTGCACCTTGATGACCGTACCGCTGGCAGCCGCCACGATCGGCTCACCAAGCGCGCGGCCGTTCGCAATGTCGATCGCACGGTGGAACCCGCTGCTGCGTTGTCCGTAGCCGGATGAAATACGCTTAACGGTCGGTGCCGGCCAATACATCTTCCCGCCGTATGTACTTGCGGGGGGTGTACCGTTCAGTAAAGCCGCGATCTCGCGGTCCAACTCATCTTCAGATGCCTGAATCTGCTGCAACTTTTTCTCGTAAGAGTTTTGTTGCTTGAGCAAGGTGTTCTCTTTATTTTTCGCCGTAACATAGAGCGCATCCAGTGTTGCAAACTGCTTGTCAAGATCACCCTTTAGCGTTTCGAGTTCCGCTTTGGCGGCCTCCGACTCAGCTTTTTCCTGCTCCACTGCATCTTTTTTGATCTGGATCTGCTGTTTCTCGGCTTCCGCCTCGTCACGCAGTCCCTTATCGTGCTCCGTAACCGATTCGAGGATCTGGGCTTTCAGCAAATAATCCGCGTAGTCCTCCGTGTTCACCAACAACTGGAACGAGGAATATTGGTTCGTTTGCGTGATCGCTTTGACGCGCTTTTTCAGCTTCGCCATGATCTCGTCCATTCGCGCCTCTTTTTCGGCGATTTCGGTATTCAACTGTTCAATCTTCTTATTCTGCTCATCGATCTGCGCATCGATCGCCGCGATCTGCGACTTATAAGCATCGATCTGTTTCTCTAAATTGCTGACTTTCTTATACAGCTGATTGACTTCCACCTGCTGATCTTCAATACTGTCACCCAAGGTATCCAGCTGTTTCTCGATTTCCTTGGCTTCCTCTTTGAGTTGCGCCAATTCATCTCGCAATTCGTCAACGGCACCCGCAAATACCCGTTCGGTATGAACAGGCACTGCCAACAGCAGCACCATCACGGAAACTACAGATACGATTCGCAATATTGTTTTTCGCATCGTTATTCCTCCTTGTGCGGTATAGAAAGATCAATCCGTATGTTCTTTCAAATACCGTCCGATCGAAACCGTACTTCCCAACACACCGGTAATCATACCGCCGACCAAGAAGCCGAGCAACAGCTGCCACCACACCATGGTAAACGGAATCAATTCCAGACTGCTGCTGAATGTAAAATTCTGTCGAATGACTTCGTAAACGCCAAACAACAGACCGTATGACAAAACGCCTGCCGCGCTGCCGAGAATGATACCCTCCACCATAAAGGGGAACCGTACGAACCACGGCGTCGCACCCACCGAACGCATGATGGAAATCTCGCGTCGACGGCTGTACACGGTCAATTTAATGGTGTTGGCAATGATAAACAACGACACGATCAAGAGCAGCGCAATCACCCACACGCCGACCGTCAGCACGACTTTGCGTACCTTTACGAGCGTTTGTGACAACGCTTGATCGTAATCGACCTTATCAATGTTTTCCACCGTTTGGATGGACTTGACCGTCGCATCGAAAAGGCTCAAATCTTCAAAACTGATCACGAAAGCATCCTGAAGCGGATTATCCGCCTCCAGATCTTCCAGCAGTTCGCCGAACTCATCTTTATAGCGCTCCAAAAGGGCTTCTTTGGAAACGTACTCTACCTGTGCCACGTTGCTCTGCTTTTCCAGCTCCGCTTTTATGGCAGCGGCACGCTCGTCGGTTACGTCCGCGTCAGCGTACGCCACCACCACGTTTTGCTGATACGCCCAGTCAAAGGCATGCTCCACGTTTTCGTATACCAAATACGCACAACCGGTAATCAGCAGGCAAGACACCAATACGAGAATGGAAGCTGCCGACATAAAGAAGTTTTGACGAAGGCTGCGAACGCCCTCCTTCACCAAAAACCGAAACGTGTTAAATCTCATGGGGCACCTCCTTGCTGTCCGAAACCACAAGACCCTGATGGATCTGGATCACACGACGACCAAAGGATTTCACCAATTCGTGGTCGTGCGTGACCACCAACACCGTCGTACCGCGACGGTTGATCTCGGTGAGCAACTCCATGATCTCATACGACAACTCCGGATCGATATTGCCGGTAGGCTCGTCCGCAATAATCAGCGAGGGGTTGTTAACAAGCGCACGCGCCAAACCTACGCGCTGCTGCTCACCACCCGACAGTTCGGGAGGGAAGTTCTTCGACTTGTCCTGTAAGCCGACCAAACCCAACACGTACGGAACACGGCGACGGATCTCACGCTGAGAAGCGCCGATCACTCGCATAGCGAACGCCACGTTATCAAACACCGTCATCGTATCGATCAGACGGAAATCCTGAAACACGATACCCATTGCGCGGCGCAGATACGGGATCTGCCGTTTCTTTAACTTGGACAGCTTAAAATTACTGACCACAACCTCGCCGGAGGTGGCAACCTCCTCGCGCATAATGAGCTTCAAAAACGTGCTCTTGCCGGCGCCCGACGCACCGACGATAAAGACAAACTCACCATCGTCAATGGTAATGTCAATTCCTTTTAAGGCCTCGTTACCGGTTTCGTAGGTCTTATGTACGTCACGAAATTCGATCAACTTTACCTCGCCTCCTTACCACTTTTCACATCATACCGCACCCAACGCGGCTCGGCAACCATCAGTTTTTGGTAATTGCCGCACGATCAATACTTCGTAGGATCCGCCATCAAGTATTTTTTAACCATCAATGCCACCTTGAACACGATGGCGTCGTCAAACTCACGCAGATCCAATCCCGTCAAGCGCTTGATCTTCTCCAAACGATACACCAGCGTGTTGCGGTGCACGAACAACTTGCGTGAAGTTTCGGAAACGTTCAGGTTGTTCTCAAAGAAGCGCTGAATGGTAAACAAGGTTTCCTGATCCAACGAATCGATAGAGCCTTGCTTGAACACCTCGCGCAGGAACATCTCGCAAAGCGTGGTGGGCAGCTGATAGATCAAGCGCGCAATGCCCAAGTTGTCGTAGCTGACGATCGCCTTCTCGGTGTCAAACACCTTGCCGACCTCCAGCGCCACCTGAGCCTCTTTAAAGGAGCGCGCCAAATCTTTGATACCCTCCACCGGCGTGCCGATACCGACACTGATCGGGGTGTAGAACTCGCTGCTCAACGTATCCGCAATGGATTGCGCCAGCTTTTCGAGATCCTTCGACTCCACCTGCATATGCATTTCTTTGACAACGGCAATATCCGCCTCGCCAATGTTGATAACAAAATCCTTGTTCTTTTCGGGGAACAGGTTTTGGATGACGTCAAACGCCGAGATATCCGACAGCGTTTTAATGTGAACCAACAACACCACACGGCTGACGTCGTTGTTAAAGTGCAGTTCACGCGCCTTCAAATAAATATCACCCGGCAGGATGTTATCCATAATCACGTTCTTGATGAAGTTGCTGCGATCGTATTTTTCATCGTAGTATTGCTTCACGTTGCCCAGCGAGATCGCAAGCAATTCGGCGTATTTCGCCGCCAACTCGTCGCACCCTTCAACGAAAGCCAAAAACTCCCCTTGCGGGCGGGCACCGAACAGACGATAGGTATACCCGTCTTTCGTAAAGGTTTCCTGCGTACCAAACATATCGCCAAGCGTTGCTTCGCAATTTTCACCCATGCGTGCCAAATCACTGCAGGCAACCACGGAAAACGACTCGTCCACCACGCCGATGGCACGATCGATGACGTCCTTCATTTGATTGATCATTCCCAAAAATAAACGACTTGCCATGATTCACTACTCCTTGCTTTTCGCATTAAGATTCTCTTCGTCAACATATACAAGTATAGATAGTATCATAATACACGATTTTGACAGATTTTTCAAGAGTTTTCTTTTGATTTCTCGCTCCGCGCTCGAATGGAGAATAACATTGACTTTCAAGCGAGTTTTATGTATAATCGTATATGTATAAGTATGTGTTGATGCACAAACAAGAAGGACATGTTATATGCTGGAAACGAACGCTTTGGTAAGACGGTTGTCTATCAACAACAGCAAACTATTCACCTTAAGCGATGAAAACGTCAAGGACATTCAAGCGATCCTGTTAGATATGATGGCTGATTTTGACGAGTTTTGTCGTAAAAACGGGCTTTCTTACTTCTTGTGCGGCGGTTCGGCTTTGGGCGCACAACGACACGGCGGGTTTATCCCTTGGGATGACGATATGGACGTGGCAATGCCCAGAGCTGACTACGACCGTATGCGCGAGCTCTTTTTGGCAGAATACGGTGACCGCTATTGGTTGCAAAGTCCGGATGACGACCGCTACGATCTGCCGTTTATGAAACTGCGCAAAAAAGGCACCCGCTACGTCGAGATCTTTGAATCCGATCCCGATCAGGCAGGGATATTCATCGACGTCTATCCGTTGGAAAACCTGCCGAATTTCGCCCCCGCACGTTTGGTTCACGGCATCGTTTGCGATTTTCTGCACTTTTGTTGTTCTTGTGTCAGGGTCAAACACAATCGGCAAATTTACGCCACCTACTTCGGCAACCTGCGCGCGGTCAAGGTCAAGGTGCTTCTTGGTAAAGTGTTAAGCCTCATCCCTCTCAAAACTTGGTGCCGCTTGGCAGATCGTTGGGCGTCTTGTTGCAAAAACGAGCACTCCGCGTTCGTGTCCTTCCCCGGCGGGAGAAAACACTATTTCGGTGAAATGCTCCATCGCGCCTCCGTCTTCCCGCTCACAGATTGTGCCTTTGACGGGCACCGTTTTTCGGTAATGTCCGATCCGACAGAGCATTTAACGACGCTTTACGGCGATTTTGCCACCATTCCGGATCAAAACCGCCGCGAGCGCCACTCCATTCTGACGTTAGACTTAGGAGTAAACAATGAACAAATTCTTCGCTGACATCAAAAAGTATGCGTCCTATATGGCATACGCTACCAAATCGGAACTGCGCGCAGAAGTTGCCAACTCCTACCTGAACTGGCTTTGGTGGGTGCTTGAGCCGCTCTGTTTTATGGGCATATACGCGTTTATTTTCTCGATGTTCTCAGGCAGTAAGGTATCCTATCTGACCGCCTTCATCTTTCTCGGAATAACCGTCTGGGAATTTTTCAACAAGCTGTTGACCGTCAGCGTCAACCTCGTTCGCAGCAATAAGCCTATCGTTTCCAAGGTATATCTTCCCAAATATATGCTGCTGTTGGAAAAAATGCTGTTAAACGGGTTTAAGACTCTGATCAATTTTGCGATCGTCATCTTACTGATGATCTTATATCGCGTACCGATTACGCTTGAAATGCTGTGGTTCTTCCCCGTACTGCTTTCGTTCATCCTTTTCACCTTCGGTGTTTGCAGTATTTTCTTGCATTTCGGTGTCTACGTTGAAGACCTCAACAACGCCACCAAGATCGGCTTACGCCTGGTCTTTTACACCGCCGGCGTGTTTTACAACCTGTCCGACAAAGTGGCATCCTCGGTAGGCTATTGGTTGTTACGTCTGAACCCGATCGCCATGTATATCAACGATATGCGCAACGTCTTGCTTTACGGGACGGCTCCCAACTATCTGTGGCTCGGCTTGTGGACAGTCGTGGGCATTCTCCTGTCGGTCGGCGGCATTTTGTTGATTCAGAAGAACGAAAATAATTACGTAAAGGTGCTTTGATTATGTCAGAAACGGCAATACATATCGAAGATTTGCACGTGAGCTACAAGGAACTCGGCTCCTATTCCATCAAGCGTATGCTCCTGCACGGTAAAAAGAAACAAGAAAAAGCCTTTCACGCGTTAAAAGGGCTTTCCTTGGACGTACCGCAAGGTGAGATTTTAGGCATCATCGGCAAAAACGGAAGCGGTAAATCCACGTTGCTCAACACCGTGGGCGGGGTATTTTCCCCCGACAGCGGTGTGATCGATTTGGGCGGACGCAGCGTGTCGCTTCTGTCGATCGGCGTTGGATTTCAAAAGAATATCAGCGGTCGGGAAAACATTATGCTCAACGGCTTACTGCTCGGCTTCACCGAACAGCAGATCCGCGAAAAAGCACCCGCCATCATTGAATTCTCCGAGCTTGGCGACTTTATCGACAAGCCCGTTAAAACCTACTCAAAAGGTATGTACTCCAAATTAGCGTTTTCCATCACCGCTTTTTTGGAAACCGATATCATCTTGATTGATGAAATCTTGAGCGTCGGCGACGAACATTTCAAGAAGAAAAGCGCTAAAAAAATGAAAGAACTCATCTCCGACGAAAACCGCACCGTGTTGATCGTGTCACACAGCATCAGCACCCTGCAACAACTCTGCACCCGCGTCTTGTGGTTGCACGACGGCAATATCAAAATGCTCGGCGATACCAAAGAGGTGCTCGCCGCATATCAACAATTTATGTAACCACAACCGGCACACTTAAGGAGTTTTACTATGGTTATTGGCGGTATTTTAGCAGGCGGTCTCGGCACCCGTATGGCAAGCGGCGGTTTGCCCAAGCAATTTTTAAAGGTTGCCGGAAAACCCGTCATCATCCACACGTTAGAGCGTTTTGCAGGCAACGCGCATATCGGCTTCGTCGTGATTGCTATGAATGAAAGCTGGATCTCGTACTGCCGCGATATGCTCCGTGAATACGGGCTGGATCGCGATACGATACGCATCATCCCCGGCGGCGACACCCGCTTTGAATCGCTGTTATGCCTGGCGCGCGAGTGCCTGAACATTGCAGCAGAAAACAATTACGACGGCGAAATCACGATGATAAACCACGATTGCGCGCGTCCGTTTGTGTCCGACCGCATCTTAAACGATAACATCGCGGCGGTGAGCGAGTACGATATGGTCACAACGTCCATTCCCACCATCGACACCGTACTTCTGTCCAAAGACGGTGAGATCAGCGATTGCGTTCCCGAACGGTCAACCGTTTTTCTGGATCAGGGACCTCAAACCGTAAAAGTTCGCCACTTTATGCAGTTGGTCGACACGCTGTCCGATGAGGAAAAAGCCGTTTATATGGAAGCGGGGCGTCTGTATATTGACAAAGGCTTCCGCGTAGGCATTGTCGAGGGTGAACGTGAAAACTTCAAGCTCACCACACAATTTGATTTAACGTTAGCTGAAATGATGTTCAAAAACAACGATTAGAGGTATCGGTATGAAAGTTGTAGCAGTAGGAGACGTATTTATCACACCCGATATGATGCGCAAAGCCTTCGAGAAATACGAAGACTTGTTTGACGATTGTCAATATCTCTTTTTCGGGCAAAACACCCGCCGCAAAATGCGCAGCACCGTCAAGACGATCGAGTTGGGCGGTCGCGATAAATGCAAACTGCCCGACGGCTATTTAGAAGCCATCGAAGACGCCGAAGTGTTAATGGTGCACCTGTGCCCCATTACGGAAAAAGTGTTAAAGCAAGCCAAAAAGCTCAAATACATTCTCTGCAACCGCGGCGGCGTCGAAAATATCGACGTTGATGCCGTGCGGGACCGTCACATTCAGATCCTCTTTAATCCCGCTCACAATGCCAACGCCGTTGCCGAGTTTACCATCGGCACTATGTTGTGCGAACTGCGTAACATTTCCCGCTCACATATGGCGGTAAAAAGCGGCGAGTGGCGCGAAAAATATCCCAACTCCGGCAGAATCATCGAGCTTCGGAACCTTACCGTCGGCATCGTCGGTTTCGGTAACGTCGGCGAATTGGTTTGTGAAAAGCTCAGCGGCTTTGGTTGTAACATTCTGGTAAGCAACCTGTTTGAGCCGGAGCGCACCAACCCGCGCATCAACTGGAAAAAGGTACAATTCGTGGAACTGGACGAGCTTATCACCCGTTCCGACATCGTTTCCCTCCACGCGCGCAGCAGAAGCAAAGAACCGCTTTTCGGGAAACGCGAATTTGAATTGATGAAGAAAACCGCCTTTTTCATTAACACAGCACGTTCGTATATGGTAGATTACGATGCTCTGTATCACGCACTCAACAAACAGTTGATTGAGGGCGCCGCAATCGACGTGTTCGATGCCGAGCCGCTCGGGGCGGATCATCCGTTCCTTTCTCTCGACAATATCACGTTAACCAACCACCGCGGCGGTGATACCGTTAACGCATATTCGGACAGCCCGGATATGATGCTTTTAGAACTGGTCGGACTTTTGCAAAACGGCAAAGAGCCCAAGTACCTGATCCGATAACTCATTACTGATAAAAAAAGTCTTGCACAAGAAAACTTGTGCAAGACTTTTTTCTTTACTTCTCGTCTTCGCTCTCAAACAATTCGCCTTTTACGTTCACTTCGCGGAACGGTTTAGCTTCTTCGTCACGGAACACATATTTACCAAGATCAATTCTGGCAAAATTATGCGGACAGCAACGTTTGCTGAACGGCGGCAATTCTCCGTACGACTCGCCGTAAGCGTAGGTGAGATACGGCACCGGATCTACCGGTATCGGAGCTTTAATGCCTTCAAAATCAACGTACACCACTTCGTCTAAACCCTTGTTGGGCAACGGATCGGCATACACCTTTTTACCTACCGAATCAATAAGCCACTCGGCATTCTTTTTGTGCCGATAGAACGTGGCAAAGAAATTAAACAGCCCGTTAAACACGCACCACGGGATCGCCCGCAACAAGGGCAAAAAGATTTTTGAAAAAGTATAGTGGTATTTTTTGCGTGCTTGATTAAACCATTTGATTTCCATCAACACGGTAAGCGTTGTCAAAATCAAACTATGCAACTTTTGGAAAATCTTGCAGTTGCTCGTTCTGTCATACACCAAAATATCGATAAAAATGCCGTCCTTAAACTCATTTTTATTCGAGAAATTGGTAGAGAAATACGTACCGTCCAAGCGGACCTTATCAATGGTATAGTGGCTGCCGCTGTTGTTAAAGGTGGACGAATAGGAATACTCGGGCCCCAGTTCCTTCGGGCATACCTTGCGGAATTTCTCAAAATCCTCCCGAAGCATACCGATATCCAGATCGTCATCCCACGGAATAGCCTTTCCCTCGCGCACCGCACCAAGCAAGGTACCGCCCGCCAAAAAGTATTGAATACCGTTGCGGCGACAAATATCATCAATTTCTTGCAAGACCTTAATTTCAAGCGCTTGAATCCGCTTGATCTTTCCGCCGTAAAAAGCAACGTTGTCGGACGTGTCATACGCTTCATCCGTCAGATACGCCACCAAATGCTTGATGCCGATCTCCGTAAAATTAGCCGTCTTGGCACTCAGTTTTTTATATTTCAGCGTATTAAGTCCGTTATATATCGGCTGCAGATTGGCAGAAAGTTCAACCTTTAGCGAATACACTTCCGGATTTGCAAGGTAAATGGTCCGCTTGATCGCCTCACGGGAAATCAGCTCCCCGCTCACGTTATACACGTGCCCTTTACGCGCCTTGGTTGCCAACATTGCAACAGCGTGACACGCGGAGCGAATGTAGGTAATCGTGTGATGGTGCTGTGCATCCTCGTCGGTGATGGATACGGTTTTCGCGGTATAACACGCCTCGATAATGCCGTTTAAATCAACCGACGGTGTATGTGCCGCATCCGGAGCAAACACGTTATCGAATCTGGCAAGCGTAATATCCACGTCATCCGCGGTAACCGCCGCACGGCAAAGGCTTTCCAGTTCAAGATAATAGTCGATTTCGGGTGTGCGTTCACACTGCTTTTCAATATAAAAATTATACTCGCGCTCCGAAAGCGTTTCAATCTCTGACGAAAAAGTCGGTACGGGCGGGAGCAATACCGACACCACGCATTTGGCGTGTTTCGTGTTCTTTAACAGCCCAATGACCGTTTTAAGCGCGGCAAGCGTCGCATCCTTGTCACGAAGTCCGTTCACACAATCCGCAAAAAAGAACACCACGTCGTTATCACCCACACGCGACAAAGTATCCAACGGGGCGACGTCCTCGATCTCCCGGAGCGTGGCTTTTCGATAGTCGGCCTCCACATCGGTGCTCAAATACGTCACCGATTGGAACGTAGCGGTGGCGGCGTTCAACTGTGCAAACGACGCGAGCAAATAGTCACAAACAAACGCGTTATCACCAACGAAAAAAATACGCGCTGCTTTCTTATTGCTTTTAATGTGAGAAAACGGGGTTGACAACGTCTGGAGAAGCATTGCCTTCTCGTTTTTCATAATCAATTGTTTCAATACTTTTCGCTCCTTTTGAACGCATCGACGCTCTGTCATACTATACCACCTCCCCAACGGTTTGTCAATTGTCGAGGGATTCCGACATCAGCAAAACAAAAACGCCGTACAACGAAATCGTTGTACGGCGTTCAACCTTATCAGTTGGTGATGGTCTGCTCGGTGTCTTTGTCGAACAGGTGGATCTTGTTGTTGTCGAGAACCATATCGATCTCGTCGCCGGGGCGAGCGGTCGAGGTGGGCTCAACACGTGCCGTCAGGCTGCTGCCTTCGGAGTTAACGTACAAGAAGATCTCAGCACCCATCAACTCGGTAACTTCCACCTTTGCTTTAATGCGGCAATCCGCAAACGCTTCCAGGTGACGTGCCTCGTCGTGAACGTCTTCCGGACGGATACCCATGATGACTTCTTTGTCTACATAGTTCTCCAAAACGCCGTCCTGGTTCTTGGACTCCGGCAGCGGGATATCGTACTTGATACCTCTCTTGGTCTTGGTGTCCTCGGAACCGAACTGAGCAAAGAACTGGCCATCCTTCTTGATGATCTTCGCATCGATGAAGTTCATCTGGGGGCTGCCGATAAAGCCGGCAACGAACATGTTGCCCGGACGCAGATACAGGTTGTTCGGGGAATCGACCTGCTGGATCAAACCGTCCTTCATAACGACGATACGGTCACCCATGGTCATAGCCTCGGTCTGGTCGTGGGTAACGTAGATGAACGTAGTACCCAGTTTGTGGTGCAGCTTGGAGATCTGCGTTCTCATCTGTGGACGCAGCTTAGCGTCCAAGTTGGACAGCGGCTCGTCGAGCAAGAAGACCTTCGGCTCACGCACGATCGCACGACCGAGCGCAACACGCTGACGCTGACCGCCGGACAAAGCCTTCGGCTTTCTGTCGAGCAAGTGAGCAATATCCAAAATGCGAGCAGCCTCTTCCACGCGGCGTTTGATTTCCTCACGGGGAGTCTTGCGCAGTTTCAGACCGAACGCCATGTTCTCGAACACGGTCATGTGCGGATACAGAGCATAGTTCTGGAACACCATCGCGATATCGCGATCTTTCGGAGCCACGTCGTTAACCAGACGATCGCCGATGTACAGTTCACCGCTGGAGATTTCTTCCAAACCGGCGACCATACGCAGGGTGGTGGACTTACCGCAACCGGAAGGACCAACCAAGATGATGAACTCTTTATCCTTGATCTCCAAGTTGAAATCGGAGACAGCGGTCACGCCGCCGGGATACTTTTTGTAAATGTTTTTCAAAGACAAGCCTGCCATTTTTAATGACCTCCACATTCTTTCGTCTCTTGACGATTATAGGCGCAAACGCGCCCTTCAATACATTCCTTATTGTAACAGAAAGTTTGTCATTTTGCCATTCTTAATATATACAAACTTTTTTCACTTTTTTATCAGTGTTGAACAAATTTATTTCATTGGGCAAAAAAATCGCGTTCCTCATCGGTCAAAAAGCGGCTTTCCCCCTCCGAAAGGGAGGGATCCAACACAAGTTCACCAATGGACAGACGCTTGAGCCAAACCACTCCGCGATCCAAAACGCCAAACATTCGCTTAATCTGGTGATACTTTCCTTCCGTAATGCGCACCTCCGCAAGCGGCTGTTCCCCGTTCTCTAAAATGAGCAATTCGGCGGGGCGACAAGGCGTGCCGTCCGCCAAGGTGATCCCCTCGGCAAACGCGCGGCAATGCTCGTCAGTCAGCGGCGCGTCCAACCGCACCTGATACCGTTTGACGATCTCACGCTTGGGTGCCAACAACCGATGCGCAAGGTCACCGTCATCAGTAAGCAACACCAGCCCGACCGTATCCTTGTCCAAACGCCCGGCGGGAAACAGGTTTTTCCGTTTCATATCTTCAGGCAACAGATCCACCACCGTCGGCACTTTCGGGTCGCGCGACACGCAAAGGATCCCCGACGGCTTATTCATCATAATATACACGTATTGCTGATAACACAGCGGCTGCCCCGCCACCGTCACCGTACACGTGTCGGCATCAAATTTGGCAGACGGATCGCGGCAAATCGCACCGTTCACCGTCACCTGCCCCGATCGGATCAGTCGCACCGTTTCACTGCGGCTGCGTGTTCCTTGCGAAGCGATCAGCTTATCCAAACGCTGCACCGCTACACTTCCTTTCCGTTAAATGGGCTGTATCTCACCCTCACGTTCCACGTCGCCCGCGACAATACGGTCGCGGTACACGTATAAATGCGCATTCCCGCCGTCAGCGGTTTGATAACTGTACAAACGCACCCGCTTACCGCAATAATCCTCCAGTGACCGCCCCGCCGTTTCCTGCAACGCGGTATACTGTAAGAGCGCTTCATCCGGCTCATCGGGAATTCGCACCTCGCGCACTTCTTCACTGTTTTCAGCGATCTCCACACCGTTCGATCGCAAATACGACACCCGTTCCTCGCTGCTCGTCACGCGCACCGTAGAAACGGCGGCAGTTTGCTTTGGCATCGCTGCCGCCATCACCACCGCCACCGCCACGACTGCCACGCAACCCAACGCGGACACAATCTGTCGATAACTTGTCTTAACCGAAAAAACAAACATACACCCACATCCTCTATACAGTAATAGTAGTATATGTTTATTCCCCGTCAGACTATTTTATGAGCAAGAGTTCTTTCGGGACTTTCGTCAGATTACGGCATCTGTTTTGCTCAATCAGCACCATATCCTCAATGCGGACACCGAACCGCCCTTCCAGATAAATGCCGGGCTCCACCGTCACGACGTTGCCAACCTGCAATCGTTCTTCGCCCGCCGCAGCCGACAAGCGCGGCTGTTCGTGAATTTGCACACCAACGCCGTGACCGGTCGAATGTCCAAAACACTCGCCGTAACCGGCACTTTCAATGATGCGGCGCGCCGCCGCATCGCCTTCACTGCAAAGAAGCCCCGCTTTAAGCACTTTGAGTGCTTCCGACTGTGCTTTAAGCACCGTGTCATATACAAGCCGTTGCTCCTCGCTGACAGTACCGAGTGCGACCGTGCGCGTCATATCGGAATGATACCCGTCCACCACCGCACCGAAATCCATCGTAATGAAATCACCGCGCCTGACGGGCTTCTCCGTCGGGATACCGTGCGGCAACGAGGAATTGGCACCCGATACCACAATGAAATCAAACGCCACGCGTTCGGCACCGCGCCTGCGGATATAAAACTCCAGTTCCAGTGCGATCTCCCGCTCGGTCATACCTTCGCGGATATGCTGCACGATATGGTTAAATCCTTCCTCTGTCAGTGCCTGCGCTTGCAGGATCTTCTCCACCTCGTGCGGTTCCTTGACCGCGCGCATCTCCAAAAGCCACGCATCCAAATCCGCCGACGTATCCACGGCAACTGCGCCAAGTTGCTCACGCAATCGCCCCAAAACAGGAACCGTCGTTTCGGCGGCCTCCAACACGATCTGCCGCAGCCCGTGACAAGAAGCGATCTCGCACAGCGCTTCTGACAACCGTGTGATCATACGACACTCGGCATCCTTAACCGTTTGCCGTGCCATTTCGATATACCGAAAATCCGTTAAAAAATATGCTTTTTCGCGCGTAATCAGCAACGAACTGTCACCCGACGGAAAACCGGTCAAATACTGAATGTGATGCTTTGCCGTCACCAGTGCCGCCGTATCGTCAGCGGGCAACAAACGGCTCAAACGTTCCAAATGTGTATTCATCATCAAGAACCCTCATACAAGCGCATCAACGCACGCGCATCCTCTGCCTGCGTGCCATCCGACTCGCAAATAAACGTAGGCGTCAGCCCTCGTTCGCGGATCAACTGCATCAGCGGTGCGGGATCGGGACCATACACCGTATCCTCAAATGTTAAATGGCGTTTTTCGCCACCTTTGGTATATTCGATCTTGGAAAAATGTGCGTGAAACGCAGCAGCGCGCTCAGCACCAAGATCGTTGTGTAAACGATCGAGTACCGCCGCAAACGCTTCGCGGGAATTGAGCTCCCCTTGCGTGCGGGAATTGAGATGCCCGAAATCCACGCACGGCAAAAACCGCTCGTCCACTTTGCAGAATTCCAACACCTCGTCCAAATCGCCGAGTTGGTTGATTTTCCCCATTGTTTCGGGGCAAATGCGAACAGCAGACAAGCCTTCCTCATCAAGTGCCTGTTGCGCACGGCGCAAGGTTTCGGTAGCAAGCACCGTCGCCTCCCGACGAGATAAACCGCCCAAGCCGCCGGGATGCACCACGATGCGCTCCCCGCCCATAGCGGTGACCGCTCTCGCACTTTCCAAAATATATCGCACGGAATTGTCGCGCTTTTCCGCTTCTGCAGAAGCGAGCGAAATGAAATACGGCGCGTGCAGAGAAAGCTGAACGCCGCACTGCGCCGCCGCCTCGCCCATTGCCTTGGCGGTATCCGTCGACACGCGCACCCCGCGACCACACTGATATTCGTAGGCGGTCAGCCCGAGCGATTGTAACCAAGCAGGTGCTTCTACCGTTGCTTTATGACCGACAGCGTAAAACGAATCGCTGTTACCCGCCGGTCCGAACCGAGCAATCATTCTCCCCGCCCCTTTCGATTTTGATAGATCTTGCGCTCCCACCGACGGCGAAGGCGCAAAAACGGTTTATCAGTACCGGGATCCATCGGCATAACCTGAAAACTGGTGATCCCGTATACGTTCGCACCGAGAATATCGGTAAACACCTGATCGCCGATGGCGGCACACTGCGCTTTGGGCAACCCCAAACGGCGCACCCCGCGCCAAAATCCGATCGGTGACGGCTTGCAAGACAACGACGTGTGCTGTAAACCGATCTTGTCGGCAAACGGCGCCACCCGCCATTCCCAGGCATTGGACACCACCGTCATACGGATTCCCGCTTCTCTCATTTTCGAAAGCCAGTCCTGCACCTCGTCGGACAGCACCTGACTGCCGTGGGAGGTCAAGGTGTTATCCACGTCCAGTAACAGGCCGCGGATGCCAAGCGTCTGTAACTCTTCCGGCGTGATATCCGTAATGCAATTTTTATACCGCGTAGGGTAAAACAATGCCATAACACCGACGATCCTTTCATAAACTAAAGAAAAAACGGGCAATTTCATTGCCCGTTTTTTGAATCATTTGAACTTTCTTTTACGAGCGGCCTCGGACTTCTTCTTACGACGAACGGAAGGCTTTTCATAATGCTCTCTTTTGCGGACTTCAGCAAGCACACCGGAACGTGCGCAAGACTTTTTCCATCTGCGCAGAGCACTGTCCAGAGATTCATTCTCTTTCACTTTGACTTCTGACATTCTTATTCCCTCCCTCCGCTTCACCAGCAGGGGTAATTCTCATAGTGACCCATAGTGACACTGTCTGTAGTATACAACAGAAAGCCACCATCGTCAAGTGCTTTTTTTAATTTTACTTTACCACGATGTTCACGAGCTTTTGCGGCACGTACAGTTCTTTGACGATCTGCTTGCCTTCGATCTCGGGCACGATTTTTTCGTCCGCTTTTGCCGCAGCAAGGACGGTGGCAGCATCATCTTGCATACCAACCATCATACGCGTACGGATCTTTCCGTTGATCTGTACCGCAATCTCCACCGTGTCGGCAGTGCACTTGTTCGGATCGTAGGTCGGCCACGGCGTATACGCCAACTCTTCGGTATAGCCAAGCTGTTCCCACAACTCCTCGGTCATATGCGGCGCAAACGGATTAAGCAACTGCACCAACACCGCGTATTCCGCACGGTTGGGGCCACCCGCATTCGTCATATCGTTGAGCAACGCCATCATCGCAGCGATCGCCGTGTTGAATTTCAGATTTTCGATATCCTCGCCGACCTTGCGGATCGTGCGGTTGATAGCGATCTCCAGTTCGGGACGAACCGCATCACCATCAACGAGCGACTCCGAAAGCGCCCACACCCTCTCCAAGAAACGGTGTGCACCGCGGATGCTCGCGCTGGACCACGGAGCGGCTTTTTCAAAATCGCCGATGAACATTTCGTACAAACGCAAGGTATCTGCGCCAAACTCCGCCACGATCTCGTCGGGGTTGACCACGTTACCGCGGGATTTCGACATCTTCTCGCCGTTTTCACCGAGGATCATACCGTGGCTGGTACGCTTTGCGTACGGCTCAGCGGTGGGCACCACCCCAATATCGTACAAGAACTTGTGCCAGAAGCGGCTGTATAACAAGTGTAACGTGGTATGCTCCATACCGCCGTTGTACCAGTTAACGGGCGTCCAGTATTCAAGCGCTTCCTTGGAAGCGAGTGCTTTGTCGTTGTGCGGATCGCAATACCGCAAGAAATACCACGAAGAGCCCGCCCATTGCGGCATGGTATCCGTTTCGCGTTTGGCAGGCGCGCCACATTTCGGGCAGGTGGTGTTTACCCACGAATCAATCGCGGCAAGCGGGGATTCGCCATTGTCGGTTGGCTCATAGCTGTCCACCATCGGCAAGCGGATCGGCAACTGCTCCTCGGGAACGGCAACCTGACCGCAATGCGGGCAATGCACGATCGGGATCGGCTCGCCCCAATACCGCTGACGGGAGAACACCCAGTCACGCAGTTTATAATTGACCTTTTGTTCACCGATCCCTTCTTTTGTGAGGAACTCGATGATCGCTTTTTTGGCTTCTTCAACCGACAAGCCGTCTAAGAAACCGGAGTTGACCATCGTACCGGTTGCGCAATCGGTGAAGGCTTCTTTCTCCACGTCACCGCCCTTGACAACTTCGGTGATGGGCAGATCAAATTTCTTTGCAAACTCCCAGTCACGCGTATCGTGCGCGGGCACCGCCATAATCGCGCCGGTACCGTAAGACACCAACACGTAATCGGAAATGAAAATCGGGATCTCGCGACCGTTAACGGGGTTGATGGCAACCACACCGTCAAGGCACACGCCGCTCTTATCCTTGGCAACCTCGGTACGCTCAAAATCGGACTTGCGCGCCGCCGCTTCTTGATAAGCGCGAATCGCGTCAACGTTTTTCAGTTTGCCCGCATCGATCCAGGTTTCCAGGAGCGGATGCTCGGGAGAAACTACCATGTATGTAGCACCAAACAACGTGTCGGGACGAGTGGTATACACCACGACAGGCTCGCCCGCCGTCGTCTTAAAGGTGACCTGTGCACCGGTGGAACGACCGATCCAGTTGATCTGCTGCGCACGCACGCGGTCAGGATAATCCACCAAATCCAAATCGTCGATCAAACGCTGTGCGTACGCGGTGATTTTGAGCATCCACTGACTCTTAACCTTGCGCACGACCTCGCCGCCGCAACGTTCGCACACGCCGCCAACGACTTCCTCGTTTGCAAGCACGCACTTGCAAGAGGTACACCAGTTGACCGCCATTTCTTTTTTATAGGCCAACCCATTCTTAAACAACTGTAAAAAGATCCACTGCGTCCATTTGTAATACGCAGGATCGGTGGTATTGATCTCTCTGGTCCAGTCAAAGGATAAGCCGAGTCCTTGCAACTGCGCCTTAAAGCGCGCCACGTTCTTCTCGGTCACGATCTCGGGATGAATGTGGTTCTTAATGGCGTAGTTCTCGGTCGGCAGACCGAAAGCATCCCAGCCCATAGGATACAACACGTTGTATCCCTGCATACGGCGTTTGCGCGCCACAACGTCCAACGCGGTGTACGAACGAGGATGACCGACGTGCAACCCCTGCCCCGACGGATACGGGAACTCTACCAGCGCGAAATACGCAGGTTTATCCGTCTTGCTCGACGCGGCAAAGGTGTTTTCCGTTTGCCATTTGGTTTGCCATTTCTTTTCAATGGCGGCAAAATCAAATTTTCTCATGACTCCTCATCCTCCAAAAACATCGCGGGATCCAGCGGGCGGGCATCCTGCCACAAGCGCTCCAGATCGTAAAATTCACGGGTACTGTCCAAAAAGATATGCACCACAACGGTGCCGTAATCCAATAGTGTCCATACAAGCGTCTGATACCCTTCCACACGGGGCGACGGCACGTTCAACTTGCCGAGATCGGTATCCACATAATCCGTCAACGCGCGCACACCGGTGGTACTGGTGGCAGCGGCAACGACAAAATAATCCGCCAGCGAAGTGACCTCGCCGACTTGGAGCACACGAATATCCTGTGCTTTATGCGTGTCCAGCGATTGCACGATCGCCTTCACGAGTTCGATTGATTCCATATTTTCTGTCACCTTATTCTTCGTCGTCTTCCTTGATACCGCTTTGCGTGACAGCGATCTGATCCATCGTTTGCAGTTTGGTATCCGACGTGCCGCCGGTGACGATCTCGTTCACCTGCACGTACGCCTCGGTGATCTCCTCGCCGTACGGGTTAAAATACGTGTTCAGCACTTCAATGAGTTGCTGACGGTTCACGCTGTAATACGAAACGCCATCCTGTTTTGCCGCCTGACCGGGAAGGATCATCGCGGTAACTTTCTCGGCAGGAATCTTCTTCCAAGCCTCAACGATCGCCAGCATTTCCTCGTTGTCGGTACGGGTACGGAACGGCGTAGAGCCTTTCATAACCGGCAACAACGAATCCTCGGTAAGCTGCTCCTCCGTTTGCAAGCACAAACGTTGGAACAATGCAAAGAACACCCGGCGCTGCCGTCCGATACGGCTGATCTCCGCCTCAACGGTGTCCCCGCCCATCGTGATATACTCGAGCGCACCCGCACCGTCCAAGGTCTTGACGCCGGCACTGAACTTGATCTCGCCAAGCGTTACCGCCTCGGGCAGATCCACATCCAAACCGCCGAGCAAATCCACCAATTTTACAAACGCTTCCCGCGGGATCATAAAATAGCCGTCCACCGGCAGCGCATACTGCTCGTTGAAGATGGAGATCAAGTTGTACGAAGCCGAACCGACCTTTTGCGATACGGTATGTCCCTGCTCCTCGCATTCCTTGATCTGTGCTTTATAAATGCGCTTTCCTTCAAAATCGCACCAGTCCAGCGGTGCGGGGTTACCCCACACGTTTCCCGCCTTTTTCTCGATCCACAACTCACTGTCACCCAAATACGTAGAGCCGGGAATCTCCAGCACGTTCAACGTTTTTTGCTTTTTATCGTGACACAGCAAAAAGAGTGCCGACGTCGGCGAGGTTTCTTCTTCACCGAGTAATCCCACTACGTAATACGCCACTTTCTTTTGCAAAGATACCGGCGTGGTATCGTAGACGTTGACGTCGGATTCCGAACCGTCTTTTGTATTGGAATTTTTAACAGCATTAACCAGCACGATACCGAAAATCACCAGCAGCACACATGAAACCGCCACGGTAACCGCCACGAGGCGCTTGCCGCGAAGCCGGAACTTGCGTTTTTTGCCGGTGGTCTTATTGCGTCTGTCTTTAGCCATTCGTATCGCCTGTCCTTTCTTTATAGCACGCGAGGGTGTCCGGATGCACGGGTCGTCCCTCGGCATTCAAATCGTCAATGGTATACGCGAGTGCGTACCGCATCGCTTCATCGGGATCACGTTCCGTGAGTTCCCGCATCACGTCCACGTCGGGATAATCGCGGTCAGCAGAGGTGAAATCCGCCAAATACAGCACGACTTCAAGCGGTGACATTCCCGCTCTTGCAGTCGTATGGTACCGCACGGCGTTTAAGATATCCTCATCCTCAATATGAAGGATCCGTTGCAAGAATACCGCACCCGCGCGGGCGTGCCACAACTTCGGAGCCTTTTCCTCCACAGCGTCTAACAGTATACCAAACTCTTTGAAAATTTGCAACTGGGAATCGCCGTCGGTATCCTTCAAAATGTCGTGTAACAGCCCCGCAACCCGCGCTTTTTCGGGATCGGCGCCGTATTTTTTTGCCAAATGCTCCGCTTGCGCAGCCACCGCCAGCGAATGTTCAAAACGCCGCGGCGTCAACCGCCCGCGAATAATGTCAATATATTGTTCCTCTTTGTTGAGATACCGGCGCTGTTCCGTATATAACTGATGCGCTGCAATATACTCGGCAACCTCTGCACAGATCATATCACGCGGTATCTCGCCGTTTTTGAGCCATTCGCGCACCGCGGTCGACGACCAAGCGGGCACGGTAAACTCCGCCACCACGCACCGCGCACCAAGCGCCTCGAGTTTCTTGGCATGTGCGCGCAAAAAGTCAGCATCAGCAGCATCACGCGGGGCGGCACAGATCGTCGCCATACGCGCAATATCCGCAAAGCGGTACCACATACCCACCGTCAAAAACATATCCGCACCCGTCAGCAAAAACAGCTCCGCATCGGGATACTGTTTTGTCAACTGCTCAAGCGTCAGCACGGTAAAACTTGCTCCGCGACGGTTGATCTCCATATCGGACACCGCCAACTCCTTGTACGGCGCGCACGCCAAGCGACACATGGCAAGCCGATCGACGGCAGGTGCCATGTCACTTTTAAGCTTATGCGGCGGTATAAAGGTCGGCATCATCACGACCTGATCCAACGACAACAAGGCGGCGAATTCACGCGCCAGTTCCACGTGTCCGTTGTGGATCGGATCAAAAGTGCCGCCGAACAGAGCAATTCGTTTAGGCATGATCAGTTCCTTCCTTTGGGCAGTACGATCTTCGGTTCTTCATCGTTTCGGCGATACAGCACGAACACACGGCCGATCACCTGCACCACCTCGGCGCCCACTGCGGCAGCAATCGTTTCCGCCGCTTCTCTGGCGCTCTCGGGAGCGGTTTCCAGCGCTTTACCCTTAATCAATTCACGGGCGGTCAGCGCATCATCCGCTTGCTTGAACAGGGTATCCGAGACCCCACCTTTGCCAACGTGTACGATAGCTTCAAGCGGATTGGCAAGTCCTCGCAAATACGCGCGTTGCTTACTGGTCATACTTCTAACTCTCCTCTTAAACTCTCACGAAATACGCGTAACGCGTTTCCGCGATGGCTGATAGCATCTTTTTCTTCGGCAGTCATTTCGGCAACCGTTTTATCCCCTATCAAAAACAAGGGATCGTACCCAAAACCGCCTTCACCCCGTTCTGCAGTGGCGATGATGCCGTGCATCTCTCCCTCTGCCGTGATGGGCTCGCGACCGTCGGGAAACACGCAACAGATCGCACACGCATAATGCGCGGTGCGTTTATCGTGCGGCACACCGTTAAGCTCCGAGAGCAACAAACGATTGCGCCCTTTATCGTCAAGACCTTCGCCGCCGTAACGCGCGGAATAAACACCGGGCGCGCCATCCAGCGCATCCACCACGATACCGGAATCGTCCGCCACGGCAGGCAATCCCGTAAATTCGCACGCAGAAGCCGCTTTCAAATATGCGTTTTCGGCAAACGTCGTGCCCGTCTCATCCACCTCGGGTAACTCAATACCGAGATCGCGATCGGTCACCGCCTCAATGCCGAGCGGCTCCAAAATGCGCGACATTTCAATAATCTTATCTTTATTATGCGTTGCTAAAATATATCGCATCTTATCCTCCAAACAAGCCGTCGGCAAACGCCTTGGCATCAAACGGCTGCAGATCGTCGATCCCCTCGCCGACACCGATGAACTTCACGGGAATGTCCAACTCTTCCCGAATGGTCAGCACCACACCACCGCGCGCCGTACCGTCCAACTTCGTCAGTACGATACCGGTAATGCCGGCAGCCTCGCGAAATTCTTTCGCTTGGTTCACCGCGTTTTGCCCCGTGGTCGCATCCAGTACCAGCAGTACCTCACACGCCGCCTCCGGCAACTCTCTGTCAATGACACGGCGAATCTTGCCGAGCTCATCCATCAAATGCTTTTTATTGTGCAAACGACCGGCGGTATCGCAAATCACAACGTCCGCCCCGCGCGCTTTCGCTGCGGATACGGTATCAAACACCACCGCCGCGGGATCGGCATTCTGCGCGTGCTTGACGATCGGCACACCCGCGCGCTCTGCCCAGATCTCCAACTGCTCGATCGCCGCCGCACGGAACGTGTCGGCAGCGCCCAAGATCACCTGCTTGCCCTGCGCTTTGAACTGCGCGGCGAGCTTACCGATCGAGGTAGTCTTACCCACTCCGTTGACACCGATCACCAAAATGACCGATGGTTTCGTGTTCAGTTTCAGATCTGAATCACCCTCGATCATCTCTTGGACGATCTCTTTGAGCAGATCACGAATGACGGTGGGATCAGTCACGCCCTGCTCCTTAACGCGCTCACGCAAACGCTCGCACATCGCACCGGCAGTCGCGACACCCACGTCGCCCGCAATGAGGATCTCCTCAAGTTCCTCAAACAGCTCCTCGTCGATGCGGGTAAACGCGTGCAGCATAGTGCTCACGGTCCCCATCAGCGATTCGCGCGTCTTGCGGAGCCCTTCACCGATCTTGTTAAATAAACCCATAAAATCCTTCCTTACTGTGCGTTGCCCGTAATACCAAGCTTCGCCTCAACCTCGCTGGCGCGCAGCTCAAGCAGTTTGGAAATACCCTGCTCCTGCATCGTCACACCGTACAACACGTCGGCTTCTTCCATCGTGCCGCGACGGTGTGTAATAACGATAAACTGCGTCTTGTCGCACATACGGCGCAAATACTGCGCATAGCGATCTACGTTGACGTCGTCCAACGCGGCTTCGACCTCGTCCAGCACGCAGAACGGTGACGGCGTCACCTTCAAAATAGCGAACAACAAAGCGGTCGCCACCAGTGATTTTTCACCACCCGACAGCGCATCCATATTCAGAATGACCTTTCCGGGCGGTTGCGCGTGCATCTCGATGCCGGAATGTAAAATATCCTGCGGATCGGTCAACACCAGTTCCGCTTTACCGCCGCCGAACAGGTCGTTAAACACCGTGCCGAAATGCACGTTGATCTGATTAAAGCGTTCAATAAACATCTCGCGCATACGCACGGTCAGATCGCCAATAAGTTTAAGCAGTTCTTCGCGAGATACCTCAACGTCGTTTACCTGCGCGCTGAGGAACTCATAGCGTTCGCTGACTTCCTTGTATTCCTCCACCGCTTCGACGTTAACGCTGCCGAGCGCGCGGATCTTGTTCTTCAGTTCGGTCAAACGGCGCGTTGCCTCCGCCATATCCTCGATCGGTTTGGCGTTTGCCTCCGCCTCACTGAGCGTCAATTCATATTCTTCGTACAAACGGCTGACAATATCCTCGGTTTCCTTTTGAGCCGCCGCACATTTTTCCTCCAAACGCGTCATATCGCGACCAACGCGCTCGCGCTCGTCCGCCTTGTCACGGCTAAGTTGACGAAGTGCCGTCTGCTGCGCCTCACCCTGCATCCGCTGTTCGGACAAGGATCCAACGCTTGCCACCGCTTCTTTTGCCTGCGCACGCAGTTCCTCGGCGCGCTGCACCAACAGCAGGGCTTGCGCTTCGCGTTCCTCGTTTTGGCGAGCCAATTCCGCGATCTGCTCCTCCATCAACTGTCTGGCACCGCTCTGGTCGGCTTGACGTGTCTGCAATTCTGCGATTGCTTCCTCGATACCCTCGATCTCTTTGCGGAACGCCACCACAGCCAATTTCTGATCGCCGATGCGGTTCGAAAGTTCCTCGCGCTCCTCCGACAGTTTCTGACGACCACCGTCCAAGGAGGTCAGTTCTTGTTCCACCGCCTCTTTCTGCTCGGTAACCGTCGCGCTCTCCTCGGCAGCCCCGCTCATCGCCGTACGGCAAGCCTCGGCGCGGTTGTTCAGGTCCTCGATCTCGCGCGTGCATTCCTGCACCGCGGTAGAACAAGTAGCCTCCCACTCGGACAAACGGTTAAGCTCGCCCTCTAAGCGGATCTTATCCTCCTGTGCGGTGGACAATTCACCCTGCGTGCCGAGCACTTCCGCTTGCGAAGCGGCAGCATCCTGTTGCAGAGTTTTCATAGTCGCCTGCGCCAGCTCGGCTTTATCTTGCAATTTCTTGAGATCGCCGTTTAAACGTTCGATCTCACTGCGGCGAGACAGCAGTCCCGCACCCTTAACGTGCGAACCACCGGTCAGCGAACCGCCCGCGTTGACGACCTGGCCATCCAGCGTCACCACACGGAAACGATATTTATACTTACGCGCGATCGACACGGCATAGTCGAGATCTTCGACGACCGCCACGTGTCCCAATAAGTTGCGCGCGATCTGCTCGTACTCGCTGTCTACCTCGATCAACGAGGACGCGAGTCCCACAAAGCCCGCTTCATCCTCCAAAGACGGCTCATTCAGCAACGTACCTTTGATAGATTGGATCGGCAAAAACGTCGCACGACCGCCCTTGGTATCTCTCAAATACGCAATACCGCGTTTGGCATCCTCTTCGCGGTCACACACGATGTTTTGTGCAGCAGATCCCAGTGCCGTTTCTACCGCAAGCGCGTATTTTGATTGCGCGTGGATCAAACGGGAAACAGGTCCGCGAATACCGCGCAATTCGCCGCGCTCCGCTTGCTTAACAACACTTTTAACGCTGTGCGAGAAGCCCTCTAAGCTGCGCTCCATTTCTTCCAGCATACGAATACGGCGCTGCTTTTCCTCCACGTCCAAGTGCAACCGATCGCTGTCCTGCTTAGCACTCTCCAACTTGGCAAGACGCGCGTTATACCGCATCTCGTAACCGCGCAGAGCGTTTTGCAGTTCCTCGATCTTATCGCACATCGCGCGATAATCTGCTTGACACGCCTCGTACTCTTTGTGCGCTTCGTCGCGCTGCTCGGTGCGCTGCGTGAGCGCCACCGTTACCTGCGACACGCGCAGCGTGATCTCGGTGAGCGACGATTCATTCGTCACGGTCTTCACGCGAATATCCGACAACTGCGCCGCAAATTCAGCCGCTTTGCGATTGAGTTCTTCGATCTGACCGGACACTTCCTCGTTACTGCGCAGAAGCGCTTCCCACTGCTCGGTCAATTCCATCTGTTTGCGCTCCGCCTCGGCGATCTCGCCCTCTTTCGCAGCGATCTCCTCGCGGCGAGCAGCAATGGTTTCCTCTATTTTCTTGTTACCCTGCTCCGTCTGTTCAATTTCACCACGGATACGGGCGATGTTTTCTTCGTTATGAGAAATGTCGTTGCGCACCAAATTGGCATTACCCTCGCAACGGACCGCTTCCTCTTCCAGTTGTCCCGACTCGGTACGCAACCGTTCCATTTCAGCCGACAGCGAACGTCCCGCTTCAGCGAGTGCCTCCAACTGATTTTCGGCATCCTCGATCGCCGTTCCCGTCGCTTCATATTGCGTGCGCGCAAGTTCCAACTTGGCATCCATATCCCGCAAAATTTCGCGAGAATGTGCCATCGTGTTCAGCCACACGCCGATCTCCAATTCTTTTTTCTCGGACGCGTAGGTCAAGTATTTCTTTGCCTTTTCCGACTGGATCTTAAGCGGCCCGACGCGCTCTTCAAGTTCCTTAAGAATGTCACGAAGACGCAACAGATTCTCCTCAGCGGACTTCAAACGACGCTCCGCCTCATTCTTGCGATAGCGGTATTTGGCAATACCCGCCGCTTCCTCAAAGATCTCGCGGCGTTCCTCGGATTTGGACGACACGATCGCATCGATCTTGCCTTGTCCGACCATCGAATAGCCGTCACGACCAAGTCCCGTATCCATAAACAGCAGTTGAATATCGCGCAAACGAACAGACGCGTTGTTCAGCAAGTATTCACTCTCGCCCGAACGGTAATACCGACGGGTAACCTTCACGTCGTTTGCATCAAAATCCAACAAGCGCTGCGTATTATCAATAATAAGTGATACCTCCGCAAAGCCGGTTGCTTTGCGCTTGGAGGTACCGTTGAAGATGACGTCCTCCATTTTAGAGCCGCGCAACGTCTTGCTGGACTGCTCACCCAGCACCCAACGCACCGCGTCACTGATATTGGATTTACCGCTTCCGTTCGGACCGACGACCGCGGTGATACCGGTGCCGAAAGACAACACCGTCTTGTCCGGAAACGACTTAAAGCCTTGTATTTCCAACGCTTTCAGGATCATGTTGTGATTTCCCTCCATTTGATCTCGCCGTATGCAATCTCGCTGTCGGCGACAACCTTTACCGTATATCCATTCTTTCTGAATGCCGTCAGATTCTCCCGTCGATGTCCCACCATACGAGACACGCACGCGGGATGTACCGCCAGCACCACGTCTGTTTTTTGTGTTTCTTTCAATAATTGCTCCGCTTTTTCACGAAAAATACGACTTTCGCACAATTCGCGAAACGCGGGATGCCACGGTCCCGCCAAGCGGTGCCGCATCATCTCTTCTTCTGCGTGTAATCCCAACCGAATCACGGGAATCCCCCGCTCTTCTTCAAAAAAGATAAGCAACCGCACGCACAGCGCCACCGCTTCTTCAAGCGTTTGCGGCGTATAGGTGCCGTTTCGATAATCCTCCGCCAGCGGAGAACCCTCGATCACCAACGTGGGATAAACGCGCATCTCGTCGGGGTGCAGTTCCGCCAGCGCCCGCGCCGTGCGCAACGCGCCCTCGTCGGTATCTCCCGGCAGGCCCGTCATCATCTGTAACCCGAGTGACAACCCCGCTTTTCGGATCAGCCGTGCGGCATCCTCTACCTGCTTGGCGGTATGCCCGCGCTGACAGCGTTCCAGCACCGCATCGTCCATGCTTTGTGCGCCGAGTTCCACCGTCGTAACCCCGTAATCTTTGAGGACCGCCAATACGTCCTCATCAATCGCATCGGGGCGGGTGGATACGCGAATACCGGAAACGTCGCCGTTTTTCACGTAAGGCGCCGCCGCTTGCAGCAAAGACACCATCTCGTCCCGCGGAATGGCCGTAAAACTGCCGCCGAAAAATGCAATCTGCGCTTTTGTATGTTCGGGTAACGTGCGCTTTGCCGTTTCACACGCATTTTGCACGTCCGCGACCGACGGAAAACACTGCTTTCCCGCAATGTGCCGCTGGTTACAAAAACGACACTGACACGGACACCCCGCGTGCGGCACAAAAATCGCGATGTTCGCGTGACGCTTAATCATCATATCCCATCAGCTTGAGCGCTTCACGCGCCGCCTGCTGTTCGGCTTCTTTTTTGCTGCGCCCGTGTCCCGTACCGATCACGTTGGAATTGAGGTGTACCTCCACCACAAATCGCTTGTTGTGATCGGGACCCGATTCGCCTTTGAGTTCATATTCCAACCGTTCCTCGGGGTTTTGCTGAATGATCTCTTGTAACGCCGTCTTGTAATCACGGAACTGCGGACGGCGCTGCTGCAAAGCGAGTTCCTCTTTGATAAACGGCAAAATAAAATCCTCTGCCGCTTGTAAACCGCCGTCCAAATACAACGCCGCAATAACTGCCTCAAACGCATCCGCCAAAATCGACGGACGCTCGGCACCGCCACCGCGCTGCTCACCCTTGCCGAGCAATAAGCAATCGCCGAGTCCCAGCTTACGGGCATACGCGCTGAGCGCTTTTTCGCAAACCAGCGAAGCGCGCAACCGCGTCAGTTCCCCTTCTTCGCCGCCCATGTGCGAAAACAGGTATCCCGCCGTAATAAAGCCGAGCACCGAATCGCCCAAAAACTCCAACCGCTCGTTGCTTTTCAAACCGCGATTTCCCTCGTTCGCATACGACGAGTGGGTCAACGCAGTTTCCAACAACTCGGCGTTTTGAAACGTGTACCCGAGTTTTTCCATCATACGCTTGGTAGTGTCTTTCATCACCATTCACTCCATGTGATCTTCAATATAACCCACGATATCTTCGACAGTTTCCCACGCGGCGATTTCCTCAGCAGAAATCTCCACGCCGTACAGATCGCCGAACCAAACCGCGATCTCGTCACGATCTTGGTCATACAAGTTAAGGTCATCCAGCGTTGCCGCTAACGTGACGTCCTCACCGTCGCAACCGAAACGATCAATCAGCAGCTGACGCAGTTTTGCCAGAATCATCTGCGTTATCTCCCTTCACAAAATCGGTGATCTTCTCGATCACGCCCGCTTCGGAGAATTCCGCCGCCACGCGGATCGCATTCTTAATCGCACGCGCCTTGGCGTTACCGTGCGCCTTAATAACCGGTTTCGCAATACCGAGCAACGGTGCGCCGCCGGTTTCTTCGGTAGATAATTTCTTTTTCAGCCCGCTCAAATGCGGTTTGATTACCAGCGCCGCCAACTTGGTGAACAAATTGGTATAGAAGATCTGCTTGATATACCCAAGCAGCATACCAACCGTGCCCTCCAAGGTTTTGAGCAACACGTTGCCGGAAAAACCATCGGCAACGATCACGTCGGCAGCACCCGCCGGCACGTCGCGCGCCTCCACGTTACCAACAAACGGCATATCGCTCTCTTTAAGCAACGCATACGTTTCGTGTTGCAGATCACTGCCCTTGTGCTCCTCGGTACCGACGTTAAGCAGCCCCACCGTAGCAGGCTCGCCTTTTTTCACCACAAGGCTCATATACAGGCTGCCCATACGCGCAAACTGATACAGCATTTCGGGACGGCAATCCAAGTTTGCACCCGAATCCAACAACATAAAATGACCTTTATCGGAAGGAATGATCGCCGCCAAAGCGGGACGAGAGATTCCCTTAATGCGCTTGACGAGGAAAGTCGCCCCCATCAGTAACGCACCGGTACTGCCGGCAGACACAAATGCATCGCCCTTTCCCTCAGCAAGCAGACGCAGTCCCACCGCCATAGAACACTCTTTATGCTCACGCAAAATGGTCTTCGGAACGTCGTTCATGGAAATGACGTCAGTCGTATGCACGATCTCAATGCCGTCAAGCGTCAACTGTTGCTCCTCGGCAATACGACGGATCTCCTCCTCGTTACCGGTCAGCACAATATCAAAACCGTACTCAGCACGTGCATCCACTGCACCTTTAACCACCTCGAGCGGCGCGTTATCGCCGCCGTAAGCGTCAACAATCACTCTCATTTTACAAACACTCCTCTAACTTCGCAAGCGCTCGCGCGGCAAGTGCCGCATACCGTTCGCGTTTGTCACGGATATGAACGTCCAGGGGTGGTAACACGCCAAAATTCGCCCCCATCGGTTGAAAATCCTCCACCGAAGGATCGCTGACGTGGAACGACAACGCACCCGACATCGTTTCTCTGGGGAGCACGAACAACGGCTGTGAACGCAGTGCGCGCACCGCGTTGATTCCCGCCAAAATACCGGAGCAAGCAGACTCCATATACCCCTCTACACCTGTCATTTGACCGGCAAAGAACAGGCGCGGCTCCTCTTTTAACTGAAATGCCGCATTAAGCAAACGGGGCGAATCCAAAAAGGTGTTGCGATGCATTACTCCGTACCGTACGAACTCCGCGTTTTTGAGCGCGGGAATCAACGAAAACACTCGCTTTTGCTCCGAGAATTTCAAATTGGTCTGGAATCCGACCAGATTATATAACGTTCCCTCAGCGTTTTCCGCACGCAACTGCAACACTGCCCACGGACGGTGTCCCGTACGCGGATCGCGAAGTCCTACCGGCTTCATCGGTCCGAAACGGATCGCATCGGTACCGCGGGACGCGAGCACCTCAATGGGCATGCAACCCTCGTACACCTTCGGCTTATCGAACTCATGCAACAGCGCCCGTTCAGCAGAAATAAGCGCCGCATGGAAAGCTTCATATTCCTCTTTGTTCATCGGGCAGTTGATATAATCGCCGTTACCGCTTTCCTCACGATCATAACGCGAGGCACGGAATGCGGAATTCATATCCACACTCTCCGCCGTCACGATCGGCGCCGCCGCATCGTAAAAGCTCAACCCTTCACCAAAGCGTTCGGCAATCGAAGCCGCCAGTGTATCCGCCGTGAGCGGTCCCGTGGCAACCACCGTGATCCCCTCGGTGGGTAATTCGGTGACTTCCCCTTGCTTGACGGTAATGTTCGGATGTGCGGTAATGCGAGCGGTTATCTCCTCGGAAAAACGATCGCGATCCACCGCCAGGGCTCCGCCGGCAGGAACGGCACATTCACGCGCCACTGCCACGCACACCGAACCCATCCGCGCCATTTCTTCTTTCAACAGCCCCGCCGCGCTTTCCAAACGCGCTGCCTTGAGCGAGTTGGAACACACAAGCTCCGCCAACGCAGGGCTATGATGTGCGGGCGTATATCGTTCGGGTTTCATTTCGATCAGCGTGACCGCCACGCCGGCGTTGGCTGCTGCCCACGCCGCTTCACAACCGGCAAGTCCGCCGCCGATCACCGTGATATGCTCATTCATCGGCCTTCTTACCCCGACCGACTTTTTCGTATCCGCATCCTTCCGTGAGGCATACCGTGCCGCCGCCCTGTCCCTTGCGGCGGAACAAGGTCTTGCCGCACTGCGGACACAGGTGAGCCGTCGGCTCGTTCCACGTGACGAAATCGCACGTCGGATACTTCTCACAACCAAAGAACTTGCGACCGCGCTTGGATTTTTTCGCAACGATAGCGCCGCCGCATTTCGGGCAGACACCCGCCGTTTTATCCAATAACGGCATGGTGTTTTTACACTCGGGATAACCGGGGCATGCCAAGAACTTGCCGAAGCGTCCGGTCTTGATGACCATACGACGACCGCACTTATCGCACACCTCGTCGCTTTCTTCCTCCGGCACCTTAATACGTTCACCGGACAGCGCTTCCTCCGCTTTTTTCAGCGTTTCGGAAAAGCCCTTATAAAAAGCATCCAGCGTCTGCACCCAGTCCGCGTCACCGGCTTCCACCGTATCGAGCTGATGCTCCATATGCGCGGTAAATTCCGTATCCACGATCTCGGGGAACTGGTCCTTCATCAAATGCGTGGTCACCTCGCCGAGCGCCGTCGGCTTCAAGGCTTTCCCCTCGCGTTCAATGTATTCTCTTGTCAAAATCGTGCTGATCGTCGGCGCATAGGTAGAGGGACGACCGATACCGTTCTCCTCAAGCGCTTTAATCAGCGTTGCCTCGTTATAACGGGCGGGCGGCTGCGTAAAATGCTGGCTGCTCGTAAGGTCGCGCAGCACCAGCTCATCGCCTTCGGAGAGCGGCGGCAAAGCACTGTTTTCCTCGTCTTCCTCGTCTTTGCCCTCCACGTACAGCACGGTATACCCGTCAAAACGCACGGTGTAACCCGATGCTTTGAAGCGATAATCACCCGCCGCGATTTCCACTTGGCAGGTATCCTGAATACCGTTCGCCATCAAACTCGCAATAAAGCGCGACCAGATCAAACTGTACAGTTTATACTGATCTCCACTCAAGAACGGCTTAACCTGATCAGGAGTGATCGACGGTGAGGACGGACGGATGGCTTCGTGCGCATCCTGCGCGCTTTTGCGCGTTTTATAATACCGCGGTTTTTCAGGCAGATACTGCGCGCCGTACCGCGCTGCAATATACGCGTTACCCTCTTTGCGGGCATCCTCCGAAATGCGCAACGAATCGGTACGCATATACGTGATAAGACCCATTGATCCACGCTCGCCGAGTTCAATACCTTCGTACAACTCCTGCGCCGCTTTCATTGTGCGTTTGGACGAAAAGCCCAGTTTGCGGCTGGCTTCCTGCTGCATGGTAGAGGTGGTAAACGGCGGTGCGGGCGACACTTTGCGTTCGCCGCGTTTGACCGCTGCCACCGTAAAGGTTTCGGGACGAATGGCAGCCAAAGCCGCAGCGGCTTGCTCACCGTTTTTGAGTGCGACCTTACTCTTGCCGCACTTATATAAATGCGCCGTGAAAGGCTTGCCTTTCGCTGTCGTGGACAGCTGCGCATCAATGTTCCAATATTCCTCGCTGACGAACGCGCGGATCTCCTCCTCACGGTCAACGATAATGCGTACCGCCGCCGATTGCACACGACCGGCAGACAACCCTTTGCGGATCTTCTTCCACAAAAACGGGCTGATGCGATAACCGACCAACCGATCCAACGCGCGACGCGCCTGTTGCGCGTTCACCAGATCCATATCCACCGCGCGCGGTGCCGCCATACCTTGCGACACACCGTTTTTCGTGATCTCCGTAAAGGTCACGCGGTTCTTTTCGGTCATATCCACGTTCAGCATTTGCGCCAAATGCCACGAAATAGCCTCACCTTCGCGGTCAGGGTCCGTTGCCAAAATGACGCCGTCGCTGGCGGCAGCTTTCGCTTTCAGTTCGCGGATCAATGCCGATTTGCCGGCAATATCCACGTACCGC
Organism: Acutalibacteraceae bacterium; assembly: GCA_045630765.1. Classification (GTDB taxonomy): domain Bacteria; phylum Bacillota; class Clostridia; order Oscillospirales; family Acutalibacteraceae; genus RGIG3009. Next base: position 37,406 of record JAZQTM010000055.1, read on the forward strand.
AATTTAAAGTTGTTATTCACGTCTACACCGAGCAGACTTTTGGGCAGGTCACGGATATGACCCATCGAGGCCATGACCTCATAGCCTGCTCCTAAATATTTTTGAATCGTTTTGGCTTTTGCGGGAGACTCCACAATAACCAATGTTGACATACTGTTCACCTCATTTGGAATACCGTTTGCCGGGATAACTGCGTGCGCAACCGTACAGTTCAAGCTCGGTCAATCCCGAGAACAACTTACTCGCCGAAATACCGCTTATACTGCACAATTCCTCAGCGGTAATCGGTTCATCGGTCAATGCCGCGTACACCTCTTTGGCTAAATTACTTGCCCCCTCGGGACAAGGTGTCGGTGCAAACGGCTTCGTACCGTCTGCCACGCGCAACGTGCGACGAACAGGTTCTGCCCCGTTCCGCAGATACTCGTGATACGCCGTCTGCGCACGATCCGCCTCATCCTCTTGCAAGGCACCGTCGCAACGAATTTGATACTCACGCAGGACCTCGCTCGGTCGCGTGATCAGTGTTGCACCGTCCTTGATAAGTTCGTTGGAGCCATAACTTTCAGCAGAAGTAATGTTGCCGGGAACCACAAACACGTCCCGCCCCTGCTCACGCGCGTGCCGCGCGGTAATCAAGGCACCGCTGCGCTCGGGCGCTTCCACAACGCAAACACCCCACGCAAGACCGCTGATGAGTCGATTGCGCACCTGAAAATGATTGGGGAACGCCTGCGTGCCGGGTAAATACTCCGTAATAACCGCGCCGCCTTCTTCCACAATACGCTGACGCAGATGGCGATTCGAAACGGGATATTCTATATCCAATCCACACGCTTGCACCGCCACGGTAAGCCCGCCTCCGTACAAAGCGCCTTCGTGCGAAGCGCGATCAATACCCATCGCGCCACCGCTGATAACGATACATCCCACAGCCGCCAATCCTGCGGCGATACCGCCCGCGGCTCTGTCGCCGTACTCGGTACTTTTACGGGTACCAACCATACCGATCGGCGGTACCGACGGTGTGTTTAAGTTCGGCAAAAGACCTTTCCCGTATAACGCAAGCGGTGGCGAATACAATTGCCGCAACGAATCGGGATACCCACGATCGTCGGGCGTTAAGATCCAACCAAGCTTTTCACAGCGTTCTGCCATGCGTTGCATAGCGTCAAGCGATTTGCGACACAAACACTCCAGTGCCTTGCCGGAAATACCCGCCCGCTGCAACTCCAAACGATCGGCTGCATATACCTCCTCCGGTGAGGAGAACGCTTCCAGCAGTTTCGGCACGGCCGAACTGCCCTGCCCCACCGCTTGTTGGATCCACATCCAGTACGGTGCACTCTTATTCATGGTCTTTCACCATTTCCCAAAAGACAATGCCCGCCGCCATCGAAGCATTGAGCGATTCGGCACGCCCCGCCATCGGGATAGTGACCCGCTGTGAGCAAGCCGCCACCGTTTCGGCAAGTAGCCCGCTCCCTTCGTTGCCGATCACACAGATCGAACCGCGCGGGAAAGTCGTCTTCTGTACCGCAACGGCATCGCGATCCACCACACAGGCGTACGAGCGGAAACCCTCTGCGTGCAGTTGCGGCAGCCGCTTCGCAAGCGTACCGACCGCAATCAGCGGCAAACGGAACACCCCGCCCATACTGCTTCGCAGCACCTTGGGGCTGTACGGATCACAGCAACCGTCCGATAACAGCACACCGCCCAAACCAAACGCTTCGGCGGTACGGATCATCGTACCAAGATTACCCGGATCTTGGATTCGTTCCAACGCAGCATAGCATTGCACAGCATTCGGCACGTGTTCCGCCGTCGGAATACGACAGATGCAGAAAACACCTTGCGGTGTATCGGTATCCGCAAGATATGCGGCAAGCGCTTCGGGAATGTCTGCCGCTTGATGGGCATTCTCCTCCACCTGCGCCACAACGTCCGCGTATTGTTGACGGGCGTGCGCTGTGATCAGCGCCGTTTCGATCACTATGCGGGAACGCACGGCATCACCGCAAAGACGCGCTCCTTCCGCCACAAAAAGACCGCATTCACGACGGTATTTTGCATCGACAGACAAACGCCGATACTCCTTGATAAGACGATTATCACGGCTGGTGATCTCCATACTTCCCGCCTCCTTTATACGGAACAGCGCCCGCAGGCAATGCCGGCGGGCGCAATTACAGCTTAATTTAAGGCAGCTTTTGCTTTTTCTGCCAAACCGGCAAACGCGGCGGCATCCGATACGGCAAGCTCAGCAAGCATCTTGCGATTCAAGGTGATGTTTGCCTTCTTCAAACCGTTCATAAAGGTTGAATAGTTCATACCGTTGATTTTCGCAGCTGCGGAAATACGGGTGATCCACAGACGGCGGAAATCTCTTTTACGCTGTTTACGGCCGATGTATGCATACTGACCGGATTTCATGACCGCTTCTTTCGCGGTGCGGAACAGCTTGGACTTAGCGCCAAAATAACCTTTGGCAAGCTTTAATACTTTCTTTCTTCTTTTGCGCGTCATCATTGCGCCTTTAACACGAGCCATGTTTCATATCCTCCGTTTCTGAACTCTCAATTATTTGTAAGGAATCAGGCGCTTAACCTGAGCCACATTGGTCACATCAGCGATCGCAGTTTTGCGAAGATTTCTCTTGCGCTTGGTCGTCTTCTTGTTCAGAATGTGGGATTTGTAGGCGTGTGCGCGAAGCACCTTGCCGGTCTTGGTCAGCTTGAAGCGCTTCTTGGCGCCACTGTGGGTCTTGATTTTAGGCATGACAATATCCTCCTTAATTGAATCCTTTGTTTATTTCGCAGTTTTCGGTGCTAAGAACATCAACATGTTACGGCCTTCCATTTTAGCCGGTTTCTCCACAGCACCCAACTCGGAACACGCTTCAGCAAACCGATTCATGGTATCCAAACCGATCTCGGGATGGCCCATCTCACGACCGCGGAAACGAATGGAAACCTTCACCTTGTTGCCTTCCTGCAAGAAACGCAGGGCGTGCTTTGCCTTGGTGTTGAAATCCGCGACGTCGATGTTAAGCGACAAACGGATCTCCTTGGTTTCGACCAGTCGTTGATTTTTCCGTGCTTCCTTTTCCTTTTTCGCTTGTTCAAAGCGATACTTACCGTAGTCCATAATACGACATACGGGCGGAACGGCTGTCGGAGCGATCTTGACCAAGTCATAACCACGCTCTTCTGCCAACGTCAGCGCTTCTTGTGCGGACATCACACCCAGCTGGGCACCATCCTCACCGATTACGCGGACTTCGTTGTCACGGATCTGTTCGTTGATCTGCAATTCCTTCGTTGCTATGGGGAAACACCTCCACCGTTTTCTGCGTGAAAAAACGCGGACAGAATCCTGCCCGCGTGAAATGACACTGTCTCCGATTTTTCGGAAGAAGATCGTATCAACCTGTCGAGAACGAAATCTGCAGGTGAGAGCGGGCAAACGCTCTGCTTTGTTTTCTTACCCGATGAGTATACCAAGTCTTTCGCGAAAAGTCAATACCCTCCGCGAAAAATTTTTTAGATGGAAATTTCGTGCGCCGTACGGTACAGATCCAGGTCAAACGGCTTCTTCATCGCCAACGCCTGTTCGATATCATAGTCCGTAATACGGTCACTTTGAATGGTCACAACACGGTTGCTCTTGCCGGCAAGCAGCAATTCCACCGCACGGTTACCCATACGGCTGGCAAGCACGCGATCGCGCACCGTGGGGCTGCCGCCGCGCTGAACGTGACCGAGAATGGTCGCACGCGATTCTACGCCCGTTTCTTCCTCGATGCGTTTGGCAAGATCTACCACACCGCCGATGCCCTCGGCAACGATGATGATAAAGTGCTTCTTACCCGTAGACGAGGTCTTCTTCATACGCGCGATCACGTCGCGCTCAAAATCAAACGGCACTTCCGGCACCAAAATACTGGTCGCACCCACGGCGATACCGACGTTGAGTGCCAAATATCCCGCATGGCGACCCATAACCTCGATAACGCTGCAACGATCGTGCGACTGCGCCGTATCACGCAGTTTATCCACCATTTCCATACAGGTGTTCAACGCCGTATCGTAACCGATGGTCTGCTCACAGCAGTTGATATCGTTATCAATGGTACCCGGCAAACCGATACACGGAATACCGGCACGGGTCAAATCCTGCGCACCGCGGAACGAACCGTCACCGCCGATGACGACCAAACCGTCAATACCCATCTCGCGGCACTTGTCAGCCGCTTTCCGGACACCTTCGGGGGTTTTAAATTCCATACTGCGCGCGGTATATAATGCCGTACCGCCGCGATGTATAATATCCGACACGCTGCGGAGGTTCATTTCCACAACGTCACCGGTAAGCAAGCCGTTATATCCGTGACGGACACCAACCACTTCTACACCACGACCAAGAGCCGTACGCGTAACCGCACGCACGGCAGCGTTCATGCCGGGCGCGTCGCCGCCACTGGTTAAAACCGCAATTCGTTTAATAGCCATACTCGTTTACTCCTTAATACGGGATCAAATTGTTATCATTATACACAGCATTTAGCGCAAGTGCAAGCAAAGTTTTTGAAAACCGACAAATTTTGCAATATTTCAACACAATTTTGCAACATTTTCTTTTCCCAATACCCGCTCCAACTCAGCAATAAGAATCGCCTCAGGGGATACCCACAGTTCGGCGGGAACACGGATCAGTTTTCCCGTATCCGCCACCCGCAGATATACCGGCGTTTGTCCTTCGAACACGCGCAATAATTTTTGCGCCTTTCGCCACTCCTCGCCGTCAAGCGACGGAATTTTAAGATACAAACCGGGATTTGCCACCGCACGCGGCTTTTCTTGGGGTGCGGGAACGGCATCGGGAGACGGTGCGGGCGCAACATCCGATACCAACACCTTCGGTGCTTCATCCTCGCGCGCGTTCAGTTTCCCGTGCACCACCACGACCTGACCGGTACGCAGCAGCGAACGGCAACTTTCGAGCACCCGCGGAAATAACACCAGCTCCAGCGATCCGTACGCATCTTCCAACGTCGCGTATGCCATCTGCGCGTTGTTTTTTGTCGCCTTGGTTTGCACGCGATCCAGCATACCGAGCAACGTGACGGCTTGTCCGTCGCGGTACGTGGTATCCGCCTCATCGGCAAACGCATCCAAAATGCGATCAATGCGCGCCGCCTTCACGTGGCGATGCACCGCTTCATACGGCTTCATCGGGTTACCCGTCAGGTATAACCCCGCCACTTCCTTTTCCATCGCCAGCAATTCCAAGAACGGAAATTCCGCTACGTTCGGCAACGTCGGCTCGTTCATCGCCGCCGTTTCGGGATCGTCAAAGAAACCCATCTGCCCCGACAAATTACGACGATTCACGTCTTCAAGCTGCTCCAAAATATACGCAGACGCTTCAAGCATCTGTCGACGATTGGCGGAAAGTCCGTCCAACGCGCCGCAACGAATCAAACTTTCCAGCGCACGGCGGTTGAATTCGCGGTACGGCGTCATCCGCCGACAAAACGCGTAAAAACTTTCAAACGGTCCGTTTTCTTCCCGCTCGCGCACCATCTCGTCTATAAAAGCGCGCCCGATATTTTTCACTGCCAGCAAACCGAAACGAATGTGGTTGTCCACCACCGTAAATTCCGCTCCGCTCTCGTTGACCGACGGCGGTAACACGCGGATGCGCAGCCGTTCACACTCGGCAATATACCCGGCGATCTTGCCGCTGTCCCACACACTGGTGAGCAGCGCCGCCATATATTCCTTTGGATAGTATGCCTTCAAATACGCCGTCTGATACGCGACCAACGCATACGCGGCAGCGTGCGATTTATTAAACGCGTACGAAGCAAACGACGCCATCTCGTCAAAAATCTCGTTGGCAACCGCCTCGGGCACGCCGCGGCGGACACAACCTTCCACCGTGACCGTCCCCTGCTCATCCGTCAAACCGTGGATGAAGATCTCGCGTTCCTTTTGCATAACGTCGTGCTTTTTCTTGGACATCGCGCGACGCACCAGATCGGCTCGACCGAGCGAATACCCTGCCAAATCACGGAAAATCTGCATTACCTGCTCCTGGTACACGATACAACCGTAGGTAACCTCCAGAATAGGCTTTAAGCGCGGGTGCGCATACGTCACACGCGCGGGATTGTGCCGATTTTCAATGTAACGCGGAATAGACTCCATCGGACCCGGACGGAACAGTGAGATCACGGCAATCAGATCTTCAAAATGATCGGGTTTAAGCTGTGTCAGCACCCGCTTCATCCCGGCGGATTCAAACTGGAAAACGCCGTCACTGTTGCCGGCAGACATCATTTTATACACACCCGCCGCATCCAGCGGAATGCTTTGAATCGAAAAATTCGGTTGCTGCTTGCGGATCATCTTCACAGCATCGTCAATAATGGTCAGGTTGCGCAGTCCCAAGAAATCCATCTTGAGCAACCCGAGTTCTTCAAGCAGCGTCATCGTATACTGCGTTGCCACCATATCTCCGTTCAAACACAACGGCACGTATTCCGATACCGGTTTTGCGGTGATAACAACGCCCGCCGCGTGGGTGGAAGCGTGTCGCGGCATTCCCTCAACCTTGCGCGCCATATCCACCAGGCGGCGGATCTGCTCGTCACCGTCGTACAGTTCCTTAAGTTCCTTGGATTGGGCAAGCGCCTTATCCAACGTCATATTCAGCTCCCACGGCACCCGCTTGGCAACGGTGTCGCCCACAGCATACGGCAATCCCATCGCGCGCGCCACGTCGCGGATCGCCGCACGTGCAGCGAGTGTTCCGAACGTAACGATCTGCGCCACGTGATCCTCTCCGTATTTGCGAATGACGTAATCGATCACCTGCTGACGTCTTTCGTTACAGAAATCAATATCAAAGTCGGGCATACTCACGCGTTCGGGATTTAAGAATCGCTCGAACAGCAGCCCGTATTTTATCGGATCAACACCCGTGATCCCAATACAATACGCACACAAACTTCCCGCACCCGAGCCACGACCGGGACCAACGGGAATATCCTGTGCTTTGGCATATTGCACGAAATCGTTGACGATCAGGTAATAGTCAACGTACCCCATACGGTGAATGGTATCCAACTCATATTCCAACCGCTGCACCACCGCAGGATCGGGAGTCTGTCCATACAGACGGTAAAGTCCTTTGTAACACTCCGAACGGAAATATGCATAACTATCCCCGCCGGGTGCTTCAAAATGCGGCAACTTGGTCTTGCCGAACTCCAATTCCACCTGACAGCGATCTGCAATGCGCGCGGTGTTGTCAAAAGCTTCCTGCAATGACGGGAACAGCGAGCGCATCTCCTCTTCGGATTTAATATAAAATTCATCGGTGGGGAACGAAATCGGATTCGGCTCGTCCACCGTCGTGTTCGTTTGAATACACAAGAGAACTTTTTGCATCGCGGCATCTTCGCGCGTTAAATAATGCGCGTCGTTGGTACAAACGAGCGGGATTCCCGTTTCGCGCGACAAACGCATCAGATCTCCGTTGATAGCGGCTTGTTCCGCCATCCCGTGATCCTGAATTTCCAAAAAGAAATTATCCGCGCCGAAAATACCGCGGTATTCCAACGCGATACGCTTCGCCGCCGCGTAATCACCACGGCTGAGCGCTGACGGGATCTCGCCCGCCAAACACGCAGAAAGCGCGATCAATCCCTCGTGATGCTGTGCAAGCAACTCGCGATCGATGCGAGGCTTGCCGTAAAATCCTTCGGTCCACGCCGACGAGATCATACGCACCAAATTTGCGTACCCGACTTCATTTTCGCACAACAGTACCAAATGATGATGTTCGCTGTCGGCGCCGTGCACCTTGTCGTGACGGGAACGTGCCGCCACGTATGCCTCACATCCCAAAATCGGCTTGATGCCTTCTTTTTTGGCGGCTTTATAAAATTCAATCAGTCCGTACATCACGCCGTGATCGGTCACCGCCACAGCGGTTTGTCCCAACTCCTTGACACGACGAAGCAGTCCGTTCAAACGGCAGGCGCCGTCCAACAGACTATACTCGCTATGCACGTGGAGATGAACAAATGACACGTCTGATTAAACTCCTTTATTTGATCGATTTGGCAATCTCTAACACTCGTTGTAAACGATGATTCACACCCGAACGGCTGATTTTCGGCTCCAGTGCCTCGCCAAGCTCGCGCAGTGAATACTCGGGATGTTCCACCCGCAACCGACAGAGTTCGCGCAATTCTTCAGGCAACGCATCAAGCCCCATCGTTTGCTCAATCTTGCGTACCGCCTCAATCTGCGGTAAGGACGCCACCAACGTCTTATCCAAATTCGCCGTTTCACAATTCGCGGCACGGTTGACGTTGTTGCGGATACTCTTGACGATCTTCACGTTCATCAGCTCAAGCGACGCGTTCATCGCACCAATACCCGTCAGGCAATCCTCGATCTGCTCGCTCTCTTTGAAATAGACAATATAGTTTCCTTTGCGCCGCACCGTTTTGGCAGATAACCCCTGCTCGCCGAGCAACGCAATCAGATCACGACTTAAATTAAGATACGGAACACTGAACTCCAAATGATAATCCACCTGCGGGTTGGTCACCGCCCCGCAGACTAAAAACACACCGCGCAAAAAGGCGGCAGCACACGCTTCGCAATCTAAATTTGCGCGGTTGAGCCGCAACGCGACCTCGTTTCCGCCGTGACCGAAACGGGCAAGCACCCGCCCCCGATCCTCGGCGCTGACGGATACGGTATACAAGCCGGCTTTTCCCGTCGGCGGGGCTTCCACCTGTACAGTAACACCGCATACCGCTTTCAGCAAGGCGGCATACCGTTCGGCAACCGCTTGACTTTCGGTCTGCAACGAAACGGCAGATGCCGAAAACGCTCGACTGAATTCCGCCATACCGTATGCTTGCGCCAGCTCGCAACACGCATCACCGCTTACCGCCGCCAATTCATTTTTAATATCCGATGAAAACGACATCCTGTTTCACCTCTCAACGCCCGACCAACTGCACCTCGCGTTCCAAATCAACGCCGAACGTCTTTTTTACTTTCTCTTGCACCTGTCGGCACAATTCCATCACGTCCGCACAGGTAGCGCCGTCGCGATTGATAACAAATCCCGCATGCTTTTCACTCACCTGTGCACCGCCCACGGCAAATCCTTTTAACCCACTCTGTTCAATCAGCGCACCGGCAAAATGTCCCTCGGGACGTTTGAAAAAGCTGCCGCCGCTCGGATACTCCAGCGGTTGCTTTGCTTTACGCGCCGCCATATGTTCTTCCATTCGGGAACGGATCGCTGCAGGATCGTCCGACGTCAATTCCAACGTCACCGACCACACGGTAAGCGTCTTCTCCATCAAGGCGCTGTGCCGATACCCGAGCTCCAATTGCTCGGCGGTCAATTCCACGATCTCCCCGTTTGCCGTGAGCGCGGTTGCCGAACGCACCACGTCCGACAACTGTCCGCCGTACGCGCCGGCATTCATATACAAACCGCCGCCCATCGTTCCGGGGATACCATAAGCAAATTCCAACCCCGACAGCCCTTGCTCACACGCTGTCAAGCAAGCCCTCGTCAAAGAGGCGCCGGCCTGTACCGTCATACGCGTACCGTTTACCTCAATCGCACCCGCATCCACGCGCAGCACCACACCGTCAATGCCATCGTCGCTGACCAACAGGTTTGAGCCGTTGCCCACTACGAGCAACGGGATCTGCTGTTCGGTACAATAGCGAAGAATGAGCGCCGCTTGAATCAGATCGGCTGTACTGACAAAATACTCCGCCGCCCCGCCGATCTTAAACGAGGTGTGCGCAGACATCGGCTCCGCCTCTTTTACCGTACACCCAAACGCCCGCAAAGCTTTGGCAATATCGGACCGACTCATACCATCTCTCCTAAGCACGCCGCCCCGATCACACCGGCATCGTTGCCGAGCGCGGCGACGCACAATCTCGATTGCCGAGCGCTGTAACGGCTGTACCGTTCCCGCTCGATCTTTTCGCGCATCGGCCCAAGCAGCGTTTCGCCTTCTTTGCTGATACCGCCGCCGATACACACCACTTCGGGCTGGAAGATGTTGATCATATCGATCACACCCACCGCCACGTAATCAATATATGCATCCACTACCGCTTTGCCCGCAGCATCGCCCGCGCGCATCGCATCAAAAGCCGTTAAACCGCTTGCTTTTTCAAGCGACCCCGCCAACTTCCACATATAACTGTCGGGATGCGCTTTCATTGCCTCACGCGTTTGCTGAATAAGTGCCGTTGCCGACGCGTAGGCTTCCCAGCAGCCTTTGCGACCACAGGTACACGGCGCACCGTCTTTCACAATAACGGAATGTCCAATCTCCGCACCGGCATAGTTAAACCCGCTGTAGATCTTTCCGTCCAGTACGATTCCGCCGCCGACACCCGTGCCGAGCGTAACGCAAACGCAACTTGAAGCACCCTTTGCGGCACCCGCCTTGACCTCACCCCACGCAGCAGCGTTGGCATCGTTTTCTAAATAGATGGGTTTTTCCAAGCGTTCGTGCATCATATTCTTGATCGGGAGATTATCAAACGGCAAGTTGTTCGCGTATTCTACTTGACCGGTCTCGGCATTACAAGTGCCGGGCGCCCCGATACCCACGTACGCAACGTCATCCATCGACAGTCCTGCTTTTGCCACCGCTTCGCGGCTGACACGCACCATATCATCCAAAATCTCCGTAGCGGGACGGTTCGCATTTGTCTTGCATTTTGCAGATGCCAAAATGCGATACTGCTCATCTACGACACCGGCAACAATGTTTGTGCCGCCCAGATCAATACCGATAGTTACCATCACTGTATCTCCTTACCAAACAATACCCTTTTCCTCAAAGAAAGCTTCCAACGATTCGCGGCTGTTGTTGACGATCAGCTCCGGCGGGAACTTGATCTCTGTCAGCAAAGCGATCGCGTTTTCGAATTGCCCGACATGCGTGTGAAAATGCGCATCGGAATTCACCGCAATACGCACACCGTACCGCTTGCACAGCGAAGCGATCCGCTTACAATTTTCATACGAATCGCGCCGAACGCGAAAACTCCCCTCGTTGATCTCCACCACCTTGCCGTGTTGTCCGAACAACGGTATGACCGCCTCATATTCGAAAGCATAGCACGGCGTACCGGAATGACCGATAATATCAATATCCAAATCGGCGGCAACCGCCGTCCACGCTCTGGTGATCTCTTCCACGCTGCCCTGCGGCATGGAACTTTCATGCATCGATGCGATCACCAGTTCCATCTGCGCGCGCATCTTCGGCGAGGCATCAATAGCACCGTCAAAATCAATCACGTTTGCTTCTATGCCATGCAGCACCCGCACACCCTCAATCATCGGCGGCAGGCATTTCATGTTGGAAAAATGCCAGTGGTGTCCGCTGTCCGGTGTAGCGCCGGCGTGATCGGTGCACGCCACTGCCAACATTCCACACTTGGCTGCGGCTGTCGCGTTTTCCGTAATGGTGCTGTACGCATGTGGTGAAAACACCGTATGCGTGTGAAAATCCGCGATCGGATGAATATGACTCATAACGATTCCCTTCTTTTAGAATGCCGTATACTCGTTGCGTGTGGTTTCGTCGTCGGCCATGCCGAGATTCTGCATCAGTTCTTGCGCCGCATTGTATCCCATCTTCTTCTGACGATTGTTCATCGCGGCAACTTCAATGATGATGGCAAGGTTACGACCGGGTTTGACAGGGATCGTCAACATCGGAACGGTGATACCCAGAATATCCATATACTGGTTTTCAAGTCCCATACGATCGTATACCTTTTCGTTGTTCCACTGCTCCAGTTGAACGACCATATCGATCTTTTCGGTAACCTTAACCGAACCCATACCGAAAATACGGCGCGCGTTCACGATACCGATACCGCGCAGCTCAATAAAGTGACGAATGTTATCGGGAGCAGAACCCACCAACGTTTTGGAGGATACACGGCGGATCTCCACCGCATCGTCCGCGATCAGACGGTGTCCGCGCTTAACAAGCTCGATCGCCGTTTCACTTTTACCGACGCCACTGTCGCCAACCAGCAAAATACCTTCACCGTACGCTTCCACCAATACGCCGTGCCGCGTGATACGGGGAGCGAGCTGCACGTTCAAGAACGAGATCAGCGCCGCCGCCACACCCGACGTGGTGTCGGCACTGTGCAGCAACGGAACTTCGTGCTTACGGCACGCCTCCACCAGCTCGGACGGCACCTCCAAATTACGTGCCACAACGATCATCGGCGGTTTGGTAGCAACAAACGTGTCGATATGTTGCGCCGCCTCCTCTGCCGGCAACCCCTCTAAAAACCCAAACTCTCCTTTACCGAGAATTTGAATACGAGCATTATCAAAATATTCAAAATAGCCGTTCAGCGCCAGACCCGGACGGTTCACCTCGGCACTGCAAACGGTGCGTTGCTCGCCATCCTGCGGCATATACAGCGCTTCCAAAGATAACTCCTTAATGATTTTTTCCAGCGTTACGGTATACAGTCTCTCCATCACATAACACCCTCCTTGATATATAACTATACATAGTATAGTATACTGCATTCTTTCGTCGATGAAAAGTCTTTTTTACAATTTTGTAACTCAAGCACAAATTTTTTCCAAAATCTTGAATCACACGCACAAAAGGAGTATACTGGTAGCAATCCAAAGGAGGATCGTTATGGGTAATTTTTCAGTCGGGTTGTTCAACGACTCCTTCCCCCCGCTTATTGACGGTGTTTCCCAAACCGTTAAAAATTATGCGACACATCTGCACGGCCTGAACTGTGACGTCACGGTAGTCACCCCCGGTTATCAGGGGGCGGAGGATCACTATCCGTTTGACGTGTTGCGCTACCCCTCGGTGTCCGTCGGTGAAAAAGTCGGATACCGCGTCGGTGTACCGTTTGATCCGCAAACGCTCGTGCGCCTGCGCGCCAAAAAATTGGATCTGATGCACGTCCATTCACCGTTTGCGTCGTCGGTATTAGTCAATGCCGTCAACCACCGTCCACGCGTGCCGGTGGTACTGACGTATCACACGCGCTTCGATTTAGACATCCAAAAACGCGTATCCACCGCCGCAATGCGCAAAGTGGCAATGGCGTTTTTGCTGGATAACGTCAACTCCGCCGACGAGATATGGGTTGTCACCGCCGCCAGTGAAAAGTTTTTACGTGACATCGGCTACGAGGGCAGTTGCCGCGTGATGGAAAACGGCACCGATTTTGCGCGCGGAAAAGCGTCCGATGCAGCGGTCAACACGCTCCGCGAGCAGTATCACGTGTATGAGGACAAGCCCGTCTTTTTGTTCGTCGGCCGTATGATGTGGTACAAAAACACACGGTTGATTTTAGACGCTTTAAAGATCCTGCGGCAAAACGGTATGGATTTTCACGCCTTTTTCATCGGCGAAGGGTACGACGCTCCGGATATGCAAACCTACGCAACCGAACACGGCTTGCAAGAGCAGGTTACGTTCACGGGCGCGATCCACGATCGCGAAGAACTGCGCGCGTATTACAGCTTGGCAGATCTGTTTTTATTCCCCTCGACATACGACACCTGCGGCATCGTGGTCAAAGAAGCCGCCGCGTGCGACTGCCCCTCCCTGCTCTTGGCGGGCAGTTGCGCCGCCGAAGGCGTTGTACACGGACAAAACGGATATTTGTCAACGGAAGATCCCGCCGCCTATGCCGCGGTTATGATGGATATTTGCGCCGATCGCACTGCCATGCGCGCGTGCGGAGAGCAGGCGGCAAACACTCTCTATCTGTCGTGGAAAGACGCCGTCGGACGCGCACACGACCGTTATGAGCAGATCCTCCGTGAATATTAAAAAATTTTAACAACCCCTTGACAACTGACGGAATTTGCGTTAAGATAAATTCCGCTATGGGCTCGTAGCTCAGCTGGGAGAGCGCACGGTTCGCATCCGTGAGGTTCGAGGGTTCGATCCCCTTCGGGTCCACCAAAAAGACAAAGACCACCCCAATCGGGGTGGTCTTTATTTTTTGTCCGAAGGGGATCGAAGCGGTCCGTTAAGAAAACAGTCCGGTGGACTGTTTTTAGGACCGAGGGATTCCACCGCCCTCGTTCGCTGCACCGAAACTCGCAGACGAGATCACAACTACCGC